>JBILIX010000012.1:0-16171 GCA_044368835.1 Flavobacteriales bacterium
ACATGGCAACGGGAAACAAAAACGACCAGTTGGATTTTTACTTTAAAAATTCAGAATCCGATGCTTCGTTTGGATCTGTCCGACTCTCGAGCGGAAGCCTGATGAGTAATGCCCTTCCCGCCAATCTCATCAATCCGGTATTGCTCGATTGGAAACTAATGGAAGGATTGAGCCAACCCGATGCAGCATGCGGTGGCAACTTCGATAGCCTGTATATACCATTTCGTTGCATTGCAGCCGACATCGAAAGCAAACAAGAAATTACGTTTCGATACGGCCCGCTGAATGTCGCTACCCGAGCCTCTTGCACCTACCCCTTTTACATTCCGGCACGACGGGTCGACGGCAAACTTCTTTTCGATGGAGGCATTTACAACAACTTCCCAATTGACATGGCTTACCGTGAATTCAAGCCTGACGTAATTATCGGATGCAATGTGTCGGGGAGTAATCCAAAACCCACCGAAGACGATCTCATTTCTCAGCTTCAATCGATGATTCTGTATCGGGCCATGCCACAAACGCCCTTACTCAACACTGTTATTGTAAGCCCGAAACTGAGCGACATTTCGACCTTTGATTTCGAAAAAATTGATGAGGCAATCGAAATAGGCTACCAGCAAGCGCTCGAGCAGTTGCCATCCATCAAACTTGCCATAAAGCGCAATAAACCCTTTGAAGAAAAAGAAGCAGAACGCCGTCATTTTCAATCGAAGTTTCAGCCGTTGCTCATTGATGGTATTTCAATTGAAGGCCTGAAAAAATCGCAACGCAGATATGTTCAGAAAATCATGGTAAAAAAGGAATCGCCCGTTGCGCTGACCGATTTAAAATCGCGCTACTTCAAGCTGTTCGGCGATGATAAAATCAACACCATTTTTCCAACTACTACGTATCAACCCGAAAAGAAGAGCTTCACCTTGAACTTAGATGTGAAGAAGGAAAAAGATCTGCTGTTGGCATTTGGTGGCAATTTTTCTTCGCGTTCCATCAACACAGGCTATATCGGAATGAAGTACAACCTATTTGGTTTGACCTCGACCACACTCTCTGCCAATAGTTATTTCGGAAGGTTTTATGGCTCTATTCATGGTGACATACGTTGGGATGTATCAGCCCGAATTCCGTTCTCCATTCAAGGTGGCTTCACCTTTAACAGATGGGATTTTTACAAAAGTCTGTCGACCTTTTTTGAAGACGTAAAACCCTCTTACATTCTGATGAACGAGCGTTTTGGCCAATTCGGAATATCCACACCTGTCGGGTCGAGGGGCGTGCTTCGTGCGGAAGCATTTTATACACATCAATTCGACGAGTACTATCAGATTACAAATTTCATATCCACCGACACGGCCGACAAAACAGAATTCAATGCATGGGTAGGACGGGTTTCTTTTGAGCGAAGCACCCTCAATCGTAAGCAATTTGCCAATTCAGGTTCGTTCATCCAGCTGAGTTTGAAGACAGTTCAAGGAGAGGAGTTCACTATTCCGGGCTCCACCTCCGAATTGCGCGACACAACGAAGACAGGCCACACTTGGTATACCGCAAAAATCAACTATCAAAACTACTTCTTCAACAGCCGAAAATTCAAGTCAGGGTTCTATTTGGAAGGGGCATTGAGTACGCAAGATTTCTTCAACAATTATATCTCGTCGGCAATAGCTGCCCCATCCTTCAACCCCATCCCTGAAAGCCGAACCTATTTTCTGCCGCAATTCAGAGCCCATCAGTATGCTGCATTCGGACTAATGAATGTGCTTGCCTTTACAAAGAAAATTGAATTGCGACTGGAAGGTTATGCCTTTCAACCGTTCGGTGCAATCGTAAAGGATTCGTTTGGAAAAGCGACTTACGATAATTCGCCAGTTATAAATTACGTCGCATCGGGCACTTTTGTAACCCATACACCGGTCGGCCCCATAAGCCTTAGCGCCAATTACTACGACAAGAAAAATGAGCCCTGGAGCTTCATTTTTAACTTCGGCTACATCCTATTCAACAGGTCGCCACGCGACTAATAAAAAAGGGCCTTTCGGCCCTTTTCAATTCGATTGTTAACCTACTATTGTATCGTAGGTAATCTTGTATTCTTTGTCGTCCGGGAAGTATTCCAATCCCAGATCCAACCATTCTTTCGCAGCATCCTTGCTTGTGCCCGCCAAGTTTGTGGCATGCATAGTAAGTGCATACTTCAACAAGTTCAATTCTTCTGCAGCTTGGCCCGCCTTCTTCTCGGTTAAGATTGCCTTTGCCTTTGCAAGAGCCATATCCGACTCCTTTTTTGCCTTCATCAATCCTTGCACTACTCCCATCATGAGTTGAGCACCTGCGTCGTTTGGGTCAATATCCAGCAATTGATCGTACAACTGCTTGGCCTTGCTATACTTCTGGGTATCCATCATTGTTTCAGCCTGTGCAATAGCTGCAGCTCGTATCTGAGCAATGTAATCTTCGTATTCCGACAAATACTTCTTCTCTTTGTCCTTACTGCCATACTTGGAGATGTACTTCATTGCATCTTTGAAGGCATTGGGATATTTCTCCTTAAACTCATCACGCTTCGACATTTCATAGAAGCAGCGACTCATAAACATGTAAGGAAGCGGATCTTTTTTAGTTTTCTCCTCGAGTGTATAACCCTCTGCCTTGTAGAGGCACTTCTCGTATTTCTCGGTTACAAACAAGGTGAGCAAATCCTTGTATTCATTGTCGGTTTGTGCTTGCGCAGGTTGAATGGCCAATAACGCCAAAATCAAAAAAGGAATTAACTTTTTCATGTGTTCTTTTGTTTGTTGGTGGCGTTAACCAAAATGATGCCTAATCGGTCGACCTTTCCACCACCGCAAAAATGAGCAAAAAACCTTGAGTTCAATACAATCGCCTCACGAATCCTCAAACGCCTGCATTCATTGGTTTAAATCGATGGGTTGGACACCCGCTGCTTTTCAATTGGAGAGCTGGGATGCCCAAGCTCGCGGGGAGCACGGGCTTATCAACGCCCCTACGGGTAGCGGAAAAACCTATGCTGCACTCCTGCCAACCATCGCCAAGCACATCCGTCAGACAAACGATCCACGTGGACTGCGTGTTCTTTGGATTACGCCCATTCGGGCATTAGCCACGGAAATTGAAAAATCAGCTACCCGAGCAATTCAAGGCATGCAGAGCACACTTACCGTCGACATACGAACGGGCGACACAGGCAGTGCCGCGCGCACTCGCCAGCTTAAGGAGCTTCCGAATATTCTGGTTACAACACCGGAAAGCCTCCATCTCATGCTATGCTCACGGCAAGCCGACGCCATTTTCAGTAACCTGGAACTGGTGGTTGCCGATGAATGGCATGAACTCATGGGAACCAAGCGCGGCGTGCAAGTGGAGTTGGCACTGAGCCGATTGAAAAACAAAGCACCTGCAATGCTCATCTGGGGCATTTCAGCAACCATCGGCAACCTCAACGAAGCCATGCAATGCCTACTTGGAAACAAGACAACGGGCCAACTCATACGGAGCAGCATTCGCAAGCATTATGAGGTTTCATCGATTCTGCCTGAGAAAGCTGAGCGCATGCCCTGGGCCGGACACTTGGGCACTCGATTGGCAAAAAACCTCTTACCCATCATTCATGCAAGCAATTCGACACTCATTTTCACCAACGTCCGATCGCAATGCGAAATATGGTATAGAACCCTGCTGGAGCTTGACCCTTCTCTAGCAGGCGTCATGGCCATGCACCATGGAAGTATATGCAAAGAAATTAGAGCATGGGTTGAAGAAGCCCTTTACGAAGGCAGGTTAAAGGCCGTTGTCTGCACAAGCAGTCTCGATTTGGGGGTTGATTTTGCTCCGGTGGAAACCATCGTTCAAATAGGCGGCCCCAAAGGCATTGCCCGTTTTGTTCAGCGCGCCGGAAGAAGTGGTCACCAACCGGACGCCATCAGCAAGATATTTTTCCTGCCAACACACTCTCTTGAACTCATTGAAGCCGCAGCTCTTCGTCAGGCTATTGAAGAAGACTACCTGGAAAGCAAACCTCCTCTCACACTTTGTTTTGATGTACTCATTCAATACATCGTAAGCCTGGCCTGCGGCGAAGGTTTCGAACAGGAAAGCACATTTCAGGAAGTAACGAGCACGCATTGTTTTGCAGAATTGACTATTCAGGAATGGCAATGGATTCTTCGCTTTGCATCGAGCGGAGGTGTGTCACTTGGAAGCTATAGCGAATACAGCAAAATTCAATTAAAAGACAATCTTTATAAGGTGAGCCAGCTACGAATTGCCAACCGACATCGCATGTCGATTGGCACCATTGTGAGCGACACACTGATGATTGTAAAACTGCGCAGAGGTGGAATGCTTGGGCACATAGAGGAATCGTTCGTAACACAATTGGAAGAGGGCGATCACTTTTGGTTTGCTGGTTTGAGCCTGCAGCTGTTGCAAGTAAAAGAGATGACAGCACTGGTTCGAAAATCGGTTGCTCAAAGCGGACGAACGCCCGTTTGGCTCGGTGGCAGGCTTCCCCTTTCCTCCCAAATGAGCGAGATGCTTCGGAGACAAATGCAGGCGGCAGCATCCGTAAAGAACGCAAGCGACACCAGTCATGCTGAACTATGGTTCATTCAGCCGATTCTCGAGCTTCAGCGAAAGCGTTCGCATGTGCCTGCAATGGATGAGTTGCTGATTGAAATATTTGAAACGAATGAAGGCCATCATCACGTGTTCTATCCGTTTGAAGGAAGAGCTGTGCATGAAGGCCTAGCCTCGTTACTCGCCTATCGAATAGGGCAAACCATGAGCGTTAGTTTTTCGCTTGCTTACAACGATTACGGCTTTGAATTGCTCAGTGATCAGCGTATTCCCGACGCGACGCTTTTGAATTCTACCCTGCTCTCAACCAACAAACTGGAAGAAGATATTCTTGCGGGAATCAACGCGAGCGAACTAGCCAAGCGAAAGTTTCGGGATATCGCAGCCATTGCAGGCCTTGTTTTCAAAGGGTACCCGGGCCGAAAAATCAAAGACCGCCATTTGCAGAGTTCATCGCAGCTCATCTACCAAGTATTCGAATCGTATGAGCCCGACAATCTATTGCTTCGGCAGGCAATGGATGAAGTAGTGCACCAACAGTTGGAGTACACTCGCACCAGAGCCGCGCTCAATCGTATGCTGCAGCAAAAAACCGTTCTGCGATCACCGGAAAAACCGACACCATTATCCTTTCCAATCATGGTGGATAGATTGAGGGAGCAAATGAGCTCCGAGGCACTTGTTCAGCGCATCGAAAAAATGACGCTCGAGTGGGATGAGTAATTAATACAACGGCGTACCTGTCATTTCAGAAGGTTGCGATACACCCAGCATTTTTAAAATCGTGGGCGCAACGTCGGCCAATTTACCCGGATGAACTTCGCTTACATCGGCATCTACAATCCAAACAGGAACCGGATTGGTTGTGTGTGCCGTGTTGGGCGATCCATCCTCGTTCACTGCATAATCGGCATTGCCATGATCTGCAATTACAACGAATGAATAACCACACTCCAGTCCGGTTTGCACGACCTGCTTAAGGCAATCATCCGTTGTTTCAACCGCTTTTACAATTGCATCAAAAACACCGGTGTGTCCAACCATATCGGGGTTTGCGAAATTGAGGCAAATAAAGCCGGTTGGATTTTCTTTCATTTCCCTGCAGATAGCATCCGCAATTCCGTGAGCACTCATTTCAGGTTGCAGATCGTATGTTGCAACCTTCGGTGAAGGAATCATGATGCGTCGCTCGCCGTTGAATTCCTTCTCTCTACCACCGCTGAAGAAAAACGTTACGTGAGGGTACTTTTCTGTTTCAGCAATTCGTATTTGGCTGATGCCATTTTGCTCCAGCACCTCGCCCAAGGTTTGATTCAAATTGTCTTTGTCGTACACCACCTGAACACCCGTGTAGGAGTCGTCGTAGTTGGTCATCGTAACATAGTAAAGAGGCAACTTCTTCATGTTGAATTCAGGCATGTCCTGTTGAGTCAGCACCTCGGTTATCTCTCGGCAGCGATCTGTTCTGAAGTTGAAACAAATTACCACATCGTCGGGCTGTATGGTCGCTATCGGATTGTTCGCTTCATCCACTATCACTGAAGGCTCAATAAACTCATCGGTAACACCCGATGCATATGCGCCTTCAATTACCGCTATTGCGCTGTTGAACGCATGTCCCTTTCCTGTAGTAAGCGCATCGTATGCTAGACGAACTCGTTCCCAGCGCTTATCGCGATCCATTGCATAGTACCGACCACTAACGGATGCTATCCGAACAGAAGTTGAAGCAATGTGCGCATCGAGCTCACGAACGAAACCAAGTCCACTTTTCGGATCTGTATCTCGACCATCCGTGAATACATGAAGGAATGTTTCTACTTCTGCATACTTCGCCGCTACATCGCAAAGTGCCATCACGTGCGAGCTATGCGAATGAACACCTCCATCGCTCACCAACCCCATGAGATGCACGCGCTTCTTATGTTGAGCCGCATGGCGAAATGCATCCTGAATTACAGCATTCGATGCAAACTCACCCGAGCGGATGGCCACGTTTATTTTAACCAAGTCTTGGTACACTACACGTCCTGCCCCAATGTTCATATGACCAACTTCGCTGTTGCCCATTTGTCCTTCGGGTAGTCCCACATTTTCGCCATCTGTGCGTAAGGTCGACGATGGGTATTTCTCGGTCAACGAGCTGGCAAAAGGTGTCTTCGCCACATGCACAGCATTGCTTGCATTCAAATCGCCGTTACCCCATCCATCGAGGATTACTAAACATACTTTCTTGCTCATATATCAAACTGGTTTTTAAACCTAACCGTAAACACAGCGCCTCCATTGGGCGCGTTGGTAGCAAATACTTCGGCTCCGTGCATTTTTGCAACCGCATCAACAATGAAAAGACCCAAGCCTGTTCCCTTCGAAGTGCGCGTCTCTTCATTTCCGATTCGATAGAACTTCTCAAAAATTCGTTTTTCCTCTCCTGAAGGTATGCCCGCACCGCTGTCTGAAACAATCAAATTAGCATAGCCAGAAGCTATACTTACAACAACTCGAATAGGCTTGCCTTGACCGTATTTCAAAGCATTGTCTATCAAGTTGACTACTACAACGGATATCATTTGCTCATCACCATTTACGCACACACCACTTGCTATGTCTGATTCAATTGGAACGGCAAACATCTGTCGAAATCGCTTAATCTCTCGCTGCACGAGCTCACTCAAATCAACTACTGCTGCAATCACGGTATCCTTCCCGCTATCGAGACGAGCGGCCATGAGTATATTTTCTGTCAACGACTGCAGCCGTTTTGTTTCCTGCACCGAATGAAGCAATAACTCCTGTCGTTTATCCTCCGATAAAGAGCGCGATTGCATCGTTTCCAGAAAAAGCTTGATGGCTGCAATCGGTGTCTTCAATTCATGTGTTACAGAAAGCAGAAAGTTCTTCTCCTTTCTAGCAATGGCAAGCTCGCGAGAAACAGTTCGCTTTATGTAGCGAAATCCGAATGCCAATAAAATGAAGAACACGACGCCCTCACCTGCCACCATCCACACTTTGGAGCGAAGCAAAACGTATTGGCGATGCATATCAGATTCCTGCTCTAAAATGAGCTTTGCATTGAGCTGCACCAATTGATAGCCCCACCACAAAAGTTGTAGCAGCACATACACAGCCAACACATATAAAACCCGAAGTGCAATTTTCTCCTTTCGCATCTGAATGAAATGAGGAATAATACGTTTTACACGCAACAAAGATGGACAAAAAAAAGGGCCCCTCTCGAGGGGCCCTTTTGATTACTTCTTCTTAGAATCTTTCGGCGCAATCTTCGGCTGTGGACCTGGCGCTGGCGCAGGCTTGGTTCCCTCCTCCGTTTTTGCTCCTTCCGGACGCGGCTTCGCTTCAGGTTGACGACGTGGCATGCGCTTCTCGAATACCATATGCGTGGCTTCCGGACGATTTTCTTTGTCGTAAGTCACATAATTCTGCTGGTGCTTATAACCGAGAGAAGACAGGTAGTTCAATGCATCTGGCACAGTAGGAAACACCAAAGAACGCATTTCAGACAACTGCTTGATGAGCTCCTTATCTGAAAGCCCGGCCAATATTTCGCGACCATAATCGGCACGAATGGTTTGTACACCTGCCGGATTGGTTGAGATAATCAACTCAAGAAAAATAATTTCAGGATTTGCAATCGCAAATCGGTTTTCCTGTGACTTCGCCGCAGGAGCAACCGCAGCTGTTTTGTCTTGGGCATTCGCCAATACAGGCATTGCCATCAAAGCAATCATTACGAACTTTTTCATCATGGTTTCATTAATTAATGTGTGCAAAAATAACCCTGCTTGTGACTGACACAATTATATGACGTCCAACGGGTGATAAATAGCGTTAACGAGTTGTGAATACCGCAACGATTATATCCAAGGCCTACGGAGCACAAAATGCTCTTTTACTCTTCCCTTGGTTTGATAAAGAACACCAAAATCGTAGAAATCGAGCGACAGAGTAAATCGCGGATCGGCAACGCACGCATTCCAGGCTTCGGTCATGGAGGGTGACCAATAAATATCGTCGAGAATAAGCACGGAATGTTCGCGCGTGTAGGGCAGAATCTGTTCAATGTAAGCAAGACAAGCCTCTCCTCTGTGGTCACCATCCAGAATTACAACGTCTACAGACGGCATCTTATCAAGAACATTCTTCAACTGATCTGAGAAGCTTCCCACGGTCAGTTCAATCGAACCTACGCCAACAGCATCCCAAGTTTCTCTTGCCACTCGAGCGACACTTTCGCTCCCCTCAATGGTGTATATGCTTGCGCCGGGCATTGAAGAAGCAAGGTGAGCCGTCGTAATTCCGAATGAAGTCCCCAGTTCGAGGATTGTTTTTGCCTGTGCATGATCGGCGAGCAAGCCTAATGCGCGCGCATGTGATACGGGCTGCAATGCTGCGCGTGCTATTCCGCCAACGGTTCTTGTGCGGCCATTTTTAGTTCTGCTACCGGCACCAAAATCAACAACCTCTATCGATTCGTTTGACCTGCGAAGAACTGCTCTGCGGCTTTCTATGAGTTTATCCTGTGGACTTTGATTCTTCCTTCTGAGCACAACCGTAATCAAATGATAAACGAACGGAGAGTGCACACCGTGCGGTCCGCGCGAATTCCAGCAATGCCACAAAAACGATTTGGCTTCATGCCATCGATTGCTCCACATGAAGAATCTAGCTTTCCGATTTTTTCTGCAACTGCGCGACTTCTCGCAGGAGTTCAGGCAGTTTCATAAAGCCCAAATACGACTTCTTGTAATCCATGATGCCGAATGCCGGTGATCCTTGAACAATTGTATTGGGTTCAGTAATTGATTTTCCGACACCACTCTGTGCCGCAACCTTGGTTCCGTCTGCAATTGAAATATGTCCAACAATGCCTACTTGTCCGCCAATCATGCAATTGCGTCCAATGTGAGTAGAACCTGCTATTCCAGTTTGTGCAGCAATTACAGTATTCTCACCGATTTCAACATTGTGCGCAATCTGAATAAGATTGTCCAACTTCACTCCACGGCGAATGATGGTAGATCCCAATGTTGCACGGTCGATGGCAGTGTTTGAACCAACCTCTACATGATCTTCGAGCACAACATTGCCAATCTGCGGAACCTTCTGATAGTTGTTCTCGGAATTAGGAGCGAAACCAAAACCATCACCACCGATAATCACACCACTGTGCAGCGTGCAATGGGCGCCGATCACACAATCATTGTAGATGCGAACGCCAGGAAACAATACTGTGTTTTCGCCAATGGTCGTATACGGACCCACATAACTATTGGGATAAATACGTGCACCCTTTGCAATGCGTGCACCCTCTCCGATGTACGCAAATTCACCGATGTAAACGTTTTCACCTACCTGTGCTGTTTTCTCGATGTGCGCCTTATCGCTGATGGAAGCTTGGGGCTGACGCATTTGATGATAGGCCTCCAATAATTTTGCAAAACACGCATAAGGCTCGGCCACACGAATAAGTGTAAGCGTTGATGGCAAAGGCTTCTCCGCAACAAAGTCGTCTGACACAATGGCAATGCTAGCGCCGGTGTTATAGATGTGCTCGGTATACTTTGGGTTGGCCAAAAAGGTGAGCGTACCTGCTTGCCCTTCCTCAATTTTAGAAAGGCCACCCACAGTTACTCCGGCGTCACCTTCTACTGTGCCTTGAAGCATCGCGGCTATTTGCTCGGCTGAAAATTGCATAATCGCTGTGTTTGGAATTTGAGATAAACCTCTGCGAATATACCTTCTAACGCATAAATCCCCGAACCGCAAAGGAGAGAGTTGGTGTATGGAAGCGTAAACGGTGACGCACGCAAAGAACGCACCGCGTGGATTTTTCGATTGGCAAAATAGCCCGTCACAGTAACTTAATACGACCGCCCAACGACTGCATTACCGAGTAAAATTCAGGAAATGATTTTGAAATAGACTCACCTTGTTGAATGGACACTCTATCGCCGGCTAACCCCAACAATACCGCAGCCATGGCCATACGATGATCGTTGTGAGAATTGAGTTGGGCCGAACGAATAGCAGCAGGATAGATCTTCATTTCATCGTCGCGCAACACAATGCGAACACCGGCCTTCGCAAATTCTTGTTGCAACGCTTTTGCCCTATTACTCTCCTTGTGTTTAAGACGCGAAACCCCTTTAATTACAGAAACGCCATCTGCAAAAGCGGCAAGAGCAGCAACGGGAGGAAATAAATCCGGACAATGCGTGGCGTCGAACTCAAACGCTTGAATTTCTGATTGCCATACCTGCACTGAATTTGGCGCAGGCTCGCAACGAACACCTGCCAATTTCAACACCTCCAGAATCGCCACATCTGCTTGTGCTGAATCGACATTCAAATTGTCTACGATGATTCCGTCTTCAGCAGCAATTGCGGCTGCAACCAGAATAAAGGCTGCACCGCTCCAATCGCCGGAAACCGTTAACTCAGCTGATTTGAAAGCCTTGGGTGTAATGTGAAATCGCTTGTACTCCTCATTGCGCACATCGACGCCAAACTGCGACAATACCTGTAGGGTGAGGTCGATGTAAGGTCTGCTATTCAGATCGGTCACATCTACAATTGATGGCTCCGATGCGCGTGAAAGCGCAATGAGCAGACCTGTCAAGAACTGCGAGGAAAGCGTTGCATCGAGTTGAATAGTGCCACCAGTCATCGGACCTTGCACTTTCATGGGCAAACATCCACTGTTCGAATCGACAGCAACCCCGCATTGTTTCAAGGCATCAACCAGATCGTCGAAAGGACGCTTAAGCAACGCATTTTTTCCGGTGATGGTTATGGGTTGGTCGCTCAATGCGGCAATCGACGCATACATTCGAGAAGATAGCCCCGATTCACCGCAATCAACCTCTTGCTTGGCATTTCGAATACCGGCGATAAACGCCTGCGGAAATCCACCCTTTATCTCTACCGTAGAACCTTTACGTGTAACGATTGCCCCGAGGTCTTGCGCCACCTGCAAAGCAGCTTCGCAATCGTCGCCGGGAGGAAAAGCATGAATAATAGAAGTGCCCTTCGCTAACAACGCGCAAGATACCATGCGCTGCGCCTCACTTTTACTTCCCGGCGCTGCAACACGTCCGGCCAAGAGCGATGGCCATACTTCAACCTTCATTTCTTACCAATGTAAATACTGGCTATTCCGCCGCTCAGTGGAATGCACTTTACTTCCCGATAGCCTAGCTCAGTCATGACCTTCAAGAAATCGTTGCCAGAAGGAAACGCATCGACCGACTCCGGCAGGTAAGTGTATGCTCGCGCATCTTTTGAAACCAGCTTGCCGATAGTCGGCATCACGTATTTGAAATAGAACGTAAACAATTGCTTAATGGGAAAACGGCTCGGGCGCGAAAACTCAATGATTACGCCCATGCCACCTGGCTTGAGCACACGTAGCATTTCGCTCATGCCCTTGCGCAAATTCTGAAAATTGCGCACACCGAAAGCCACTGTAAAAGCATCAAAATGCCCTGTATCGAAAGGCAGGTTTTCTGAATCTGCAATTTGCAATGTGATGGAGTGCTCCAATTTCTTCTTGGCCACCTTCTTCTTTCCAACCTCGATCATACCGGCACTGATGTCAACGCCCGTAATCTGAACATCCTGCATTTTCATGCGCACAGCTTCGAGAGCAAAATCTCCTGTACCGGTAGCAACATCAAGTATGCGGTGCGGATTTTCTTTCTTGAGAATTCGGATGGCCTTCTTTCGCCAGAGCACATCAATACCAAGCGAAAAAAAGTGATTGAGGAAGTCGTACGAATGCGAAATGTTATTGAACATCTCAGCTACTTGTTGCTTTTTTTCTCCCTCTTGAGAATACGGTTTTACTTCTTGCACGTACGATAACAGTATTAGAGGGTCAAATGTTCGCCAACCAATTTCGTGATTGCCTCTTGCATTAGATTTTCTTTGTCGATAGGCACAACTCCTACTTTCTCACACACAAGCCCTCCGGCTATGTTTGCCAAAGCAGCGTACACCGCAGGAGCAGCACCGGCAGCCAACGCCAGTGAAGCGACACTGATTACGGTGTCACCAGCTCCGCTCACATCGAGAATTTCACGCTGATGCGCTTTCTCATGCACGAACTCATTGGCATGATTGGCGACAACTCCCAATTCAGAGAGTGTTACCATGGTCACTTTATTGGCGAGTTGCTCCTCCAACGTATCAATTGCAGATTTCAACGCCTTGAAGTCGTTTTTATCGAACTCCAACTTCAGCCCTTCGCGCAACTCCTTTAAATTGGGTTTGAAGAGCGTGGCTCCGCGGTATGAAAAGAAATTATCCTTTTTGGGATCGACCGTGGTTGGAATGCCTCGGTCATTTGCCCAGCTCAATACTGTCGATATCACACGCTCCGTGAGCACTCCCTTGTTGTAGTCTTCGAAAATGATGACATCTACTTTCTGACGCTCGAGGATGGCCTTCACACAGTCGAGCAAATGACGTTCATCGGTTGAACTTAGTGGTGTCGTAATTTCTTCATCGATTCGGAGTAGATGATGGCCCTGACTGATAACACGCGTTTTCACGGTAGTCATTCGCTCAGGGGAGTCTATAATACCCTCCGTAGTAAATCCATTTTCCTTCAGTGTAGAGCGAAATACATCTCCCTTGCTGCCATCGCCCACCACCGAAGCAATAATTGCCTTTGCTCCCAGATGCTTCACATTGAGCGCCACGTTGGCAGCTCCACCCAATCTATTCTCCTTGCTCTTCACCTGCACAATGGGCACAGGAGCTTCGGGTGAAATGCGGTCGACCTTTCCCCAGTAATATGCATCAATCATCACATCACCAATAATAAGTGCCGTGAGATTATTGAATCGGGTGAAGAGTTCGGTGATTTCGTTTTTGGTCATTGTCAACATTATTTCAATTGAGAAAGGCCGGCGGCAATGCGTCGAATGGCTTCCTTCAACGTATCTTCTGAGGTAGCATAGCTTATGCGAATGCAATTGGCATCGCCGAAGGCATCGCCCGTAACCAGCGCCACATGCTGCGTGCGCAACAAATACATCGACAAATCGGTGGCGTCCTTTATGGTGTGCTCCCCATCGCTCTTGCCGAAATAGGAAGACACATCGGGGAAGAAATAAAACGCTCCTTCGGGTTTATTGAGTTTGATGCCTGGAATTTCCTTAAGTAAATCATACACCAAATCGCGGCGCTTGCGGAAGGTTTCAATCATCGGTTGTATCACCTCCGGGTCTGCTTCCATAGCGGCCTTTGTAGCCATCTGTGCTATGCTGTTGGCTCCGCTGGTAATCTGTCCCTGCATTTTGTTGCAGGCATCAGCAATCCACTTTGGTGCACCGATGAAACCAATACGCCAACCCGTCATGGCAAATGCCTTCGATACTCCGTTCACGGTAATGGTGCGATCCATCATATTTCCGATCGATGCAATGCTTGCCGTGCGTCCACTGAAATTGATGTGCTCGTAAATCTCATCGCTGATGACGTAGAGTTCTTCCTTTTGCTCGATAACATGCGCGAATGCTTCAAGCTCCTCGCGGCTATATACCGACCCGGTCGGATTGCACGGTGAAGAGTAAATGATGAGCTTCGTATGTTCGTTGATGGCCTGTTCGAGCTGCTTAGCTGTTATCTTGAAGTCCTGCTCCACGGTTGCGGGCAACATAACCGGAATACCTCCTACGAGGCGGACCATTTCGGCATAGCTCACCCAAAACGGACTCGGCATAATCACTTCGTCGCCTGGGTTGACCAACGCATAAATCGTATTGGCAATCGCCTGCTTGGCGCCGGTAGAGATTACAATTTGTTCGGGGGAATAGTCGAGACCATTATCGCGTTTAAACTTCACTGCGATTGCCTTGCGCACTTCCGGAATACCATTCACGGGCGGATAGTGCGTGATGTTATCGTCGATGGCTTTTTTAGCCGCGTCTTTGATGAAATCGGGTGTATTGAAATCGGGCTCGCCCAGCGAAAGGCTCACAATGGGATGTCCCTGTGCAGCGAGTTCGCGGCTGAGGCGAGCCATGGCCAATGTGGCCGACTCGTTGAGCTGGCTGAGAAGGCGGGATACGGTACCCGTCTTGCTTTGCGTGTGTGGCATACGTAGTGTGTTTGCTCGCCAACCTTTAATGTATCAAGCGGCGAGCGCCAAAAATAGTTTCAATTGCCTTGGTTACAAGGACCCAAGCATTAGAATTGGAAATAAATGAACGGGTGCATATCGGCCGACATAACCTGATAGGCGAAGAAGATGACACCGATGCAAATAAGAGCGAGGGCAGGAATTGGAAGCAGTGCAAATCGCGTCCGGTAATTCTCCTTCCACGAAGCAGGCAACCAATGCACAATCATCCCAAACAACATGACTAAAAACACCGTGCCGTAAGCCAACAACACCTGAGGTGCAACGCTCCAATCCATATGAAGGAATATTTGCTCGAGCATGGAAGTAGCCGACCAGAATTCCGACCAGATGTCGTGCTGCTCATCGAGCCCGGTCCATGATGTATTGCTGCCTGCGCGGAACCAAACCCGCGTGAGAGTAATGAACGAGAAGGTCAGGAAAATGACCCAAGCACGCACATACCAACGGTCCTTGTGATTTTCCCACGGACTGATTTTTTTCCATAGCTTATAGAAAACCAAAGCGAACCCGTTGAGCGCTCCCCAGATGATGAAGTTCCAGCTTGCACCATGCCACAAGCCGCCGATGATCATGGTGAGCATGAGGTTCAGATTGGTATTGAGCCATTTCGCAAAAGACTTCACCCACTGAGCAACCAACAGCGCGATGGCCATAGCTCCTGCGCCTACCGCAATGACCAACCACGAAGATGCAAGCGCACCCACTACCAAAACGATAACTGTTAATGTGAAATAGGTGCCAATAGTTCCCGCTTGATTGCCACCAAGAGGTATATAAAGATAATCTCGGAGCCAATTGGAGAGCGACATGTGCCAGCGGCGCCAAAAATCGGCTACGCTAACCGCCTTGTAAGGCGAGTTGAAATTCTTGGTAAGGTGAAAACCCATGAGCAACGCCACGCCAATTGCCATGTCGGTGTAGCCGGAAAAGTCGGCGTAGACCTGCAGGCTGTAGCCATAGATCGCCATCAGATTTTCGAAGCCTGTATAGGACGTAGGACTGGCAAATATTCGATCAATGAAGTTGACAGCGATGTAATCGGCGAGGAGAATTTTCTTGATGAAGCCGTTGAGAATCCAGAAGATTGCCAGGCCCCATTCGGCGCGCGTGAGTTGATATTCCTTGTAGAGCTGCGGAATTAAATCGGTCGAACGAACGATGGGCCCCGCCACCAGTTGAGGAAAGAATGTGACGAAGAATGCAAAATCGGTGAAGCGCTCAACAGGCTTCAGAGTACCTCGATACACTTCCACTGTATAGCTGATACTTTGAAACGTAAAAAACGAAATACCGATGGGCAGAATGATTTTGTCGACTTCGAAGTGACTTCCAAAAAAGCCATTGCTCCAATAGGCCAGCACATTGAAAACACTGCCCGTGCTGCCTGTCATGGAGTTGTAGATA
>JBILIX010000184.1:0-4904 GCA_044368835.1 Flavobacteriales bacterium
TGACACCATTAAACGCACCCGGACCGTAATAGGCACTGCTGGCGCCTTGAACAACCTCCACACTTTTCACATCGAGATCGGGAGCGCCCAAAAAGTTACCAAGCGAAAAATTCAACCCCGGTGATTGGTTGTCAACGCCATCAATGATCTGCAAAACACGCACAGGCGAAGTGCTGTTGAAACCTCTGGTATTGATAATGCGGAAGCCAAGGCTTGCTGAGGCGATATCGACTCCCTTCAACGCAGCAAGGCCCTCATAAAAATTACCGGTGGGCACTTCCTTTATGGCAATGGCATCCATGCTTTCAACGGTGAGGGGATTGCGTTTCTGCTTTTCGAGAATTCGATCGCTTACGACGTTTACATCTTGAAGAAGTTGGTCATTTGCAATTAGCTTGATCACCATCCTTGAATCGACATTCGTTACATCCAGTGTTTGCGCTTCATATCCAATATATGCAACCTGAATGGAGGCCGGCAAGGACTGCAACTTCAACTCAAAAGCGCCATCAAAGTCTGTAGCACTTCCATTTCCACTGCTCAACTCACCTACAACCGCTCCTACTAGCGGCTCACCTGAGGCAGAATCTATCACCCTCCCTTTCAATACCTGAGCATGCGAGGATACAAAAAAGAAAATGAACGCAATGAAAAATAAAAGACACTTCATAGTTATTTGCTATTGAAGCGAATATAGAAGAACAACGTGCACAGAAGAACATGCGCACAGAAGTTTGCACTCATGCATTTGTGAATTGACATCGATCGCTTATTGAGCTACCAGGCCTGATACCACATCAAACACATCCTCAGCAGAAGGCTTACTGAAGTAGTCGCCGTCGCTTCCATACGCAGGAAGGTGCGGCTGGGCAGCAAGCGTTTGAGGTTGCGCATCCAAATGGCGATAGCCTCCCTGCACATTGATGACTTCATTGAGCATGAACGCAGTTGCTCCGCCCGGCACGTCTTCGTCGACGAAGAGTATGCGATTGGTTTTCTTCAATGATTCAACAATGCTGTGATTACGATCGAAAGGCAACAACGTGCGCACATCGATTACCTCGGCTTGTATACCGGCTTCGGCGAGCATATTGGCTGCCTGCAAACAGATGTGCAATGTAGAACCGTAAGACACAATGGTAACATCGCTACCCGTGCGAACTACCTCCGGAATACCAAGTGGAATGCGGAATTCACCGATATTGTTAGGCATTGGCTCCTTGGAGCGATATCCGTTCAAACATTCCACCACCAACGCAGGTTCCTGAGCGGCAAGTAGTGTATTGTACATGCCTGCAGCCTGCGTCATATTGCGAGGCACACACACGTGCATACCGCGCACACTGCTGATGATAGCAGCCATTGGACTGCCCGCATGCCAAACACCTTCCAGGCGGTGACCACGTGTAGAAATGATAAGCGGTGCACGCTGTCCACCGCGCGTTCTCCAATGCACTGTGGCCAAGTCGTCGCGCATGATTTGGAGAGCATAGTATAAATAATCAAGATATTGAATTTCGGCGATGGGGCGTAGGCCTCGCATAGCGAGACCAATACCCTGACCGATAATAGTAGCCTCGCGAATACCGGTATCACTTACTCGAAGGTCGCCGTATTTTTCTTGTAGACCTTCGGCAGTTTGATTCACGCCCCCAATTTTTCCGACATCTTCACCGAAGATGAGCGCTTCAGGTTTGTTACGCAATACCCAATCCCAGTTATCGCGAATGATTACACGACCATCCACCATCTCAGGCTGTGCGTCAAAGCGCGGCTCAACCGGCTGAACCGAGAGTACTGAACCCGCCGTCTCGTTATATAATAGGCCCGAATAACGCACACCGCATTTTTCGCGAAGTACCATGAGAGCGGTCTCCAACTGAGGAGCTGCAGACGCTTGAGCGTTCAGTCGCAGCGCCTTCTTACCGGCCACAAATGCATCCTTCCGTATAGGGTCGAGTGACTTCTTCAATTCTGAAGCAATAGCCAATGCACTATCGGTTCCCAGCGATTCAATCATGGCAACGCAATTCGATACATCAGCATCTACATCAGCGCGGTATGCACTCCAGGCCTTCTTCTGCTCATCACGCACAGATTTGCGCGCCGACTCGCGAATTTCCTCCAGTTCCTTTTCGTTAGCAGAGCCATCGGTTATAATGAACTTCTTGAATTGCTCCAGGCAATCGTACTGTTCATACCATGCAAGTAGTTCCTTCGATTTATAACGTTCGTGCGAACCGCTGGTGCTGTGACCTTGTGGCTGCGTTATTTCCTCGATGTGCACCAATACGGGCACATGATTTTCACGACAATAGGCAACGGCCTTTTCATAGGTCATCAAAAGCTCAGGATAGTTCCATCCCTTTGCTTTAAAAATCTTTATACCATTGGTGGTAGTGGTTTTTTCAAAACCTTTCAGCGCCTCAGAAATGCTCTCTTTTACGGTCTGGAATTTTTTCGGAACCGAAATACCCCATCCATCATCCCACACACTCATGCACATGGGCACACCCAGCACAGCCGCAGCATTCATACTTTCCCAAAACAAGCCCTCACTTGTTGAAGCATCGCCTATTGTTCCAAAGGCTACTTCATTTCCTTTGTTGCTAAACTCAGTGAAACCCTCCAGCTCAGGCAGGTTGCGATACAGCTTAGAGGCCTGAGCCAATCCAACCAAGCGAGGCATCTGCCCTGCCGTTGGTGAAATATCCGCTGAGGAGTTTTTTAAGGACGCAACATTTTTCCAAGAGCCATCTTCATTCAGAAAACGTGTGGCATAATGTCCACCCATTTGACGACCACCGCTGGCGGGCTCATGCTCCACATCGGTGTGGGCGTAGAGTGCAGCAAAATACTGCTGCACGGTAAGCGCTTCGATGGCCATCATGAGCGTTTGATCGCGGTAATATCCGCTACGCCAATCGCCGGCCTTGAATTGCTTTGCCAAAGCAATTTGTGCCAATTCTTTACCATCGCCAAATATTCCGAACTTGGCTTTTCCGGTAAGAACTTCCTTTCTTCCCAACAACGACGCTTCGCGTGAAATACACGCTAAGCGATAATCATCGAGCATACGTTGACGAATTTTCTCTTCTGTGAGAATATAGTCGGGCGTTTCAAACGTTTTGGACATGGCGCGAAGATAATTAGTGCGAGCCCCTTGGCGGAAATATCAAAGTGCTATGAAAGCGTGTTTTTTTCGAATGGTTGCAAAATCGACCGCAATTTGAGCGGCCACAGCGGCATTGTTGAGAACGAGTTGCTTATTGGCTAACTGGCTCCGGCCCTGCGTTAATTCGTTCAAGTAGCTGAGTAAGAAAGGAGTTAAGTCCTTTCCTGAAATACCCTTGTTTATCGCCTCCACAATTGCCTTCTCAATTACAGGCTCAATTTCGCGCTGCGGAATCTCGAACTCTTCAGGTATCGGATTGGAAATGAGTGTTCCTCCTTGCAGATTCATGCGTTTCTTTTCGTGTATGAAAGCGGCGATATCATGGGTTGAATCGAGCGCCATAGGCACCTTCAGACCCGAAGTACGCGAGTAAAAGGCCGGAAAATCTGAGGTCTGATAACCGATTACAGGCACACCCGCAGTTTCAAGATACTCGAGTGTTTTTGGTAAGTCGAGTATGGCCTTTGCGCCTGCACTAACAACAGCAACGGCCGTTTGCGCAAATTCAGGAAGATCGGCCGATACGTCCCAGGTTGTTTCCGCCCCGCGATGCACCCCACCTATTCCGCCGGTTGCGAATATTTCAATGCCAGCCATTTCGGCCAAAATCATTGTAGCCGCCACCGTAGTTGCACCGTTCAATCCTTGCGCGATGGCAAAAGGAATGTCGCGGCGGCTGCACTTCATGACACCTTTAGCAAGTGCAAAACGTTCGAGCGTTTCTGGCTCGAGACCTATGCAGATTTTTCCGGCCACTATGGCGATGGTTGCGGGCACCGCGCCGTGTTTTCGTACCTCCTGCTCCACCTCACGAGCCACGGCAAGATTTTCCGGAAAAGGCATTCCATGGGAAATGATGGTGCTTTCCAACGCGACCACGGGAATGTGGTCGTTCAGGGCTGCATGCACTTCTTCTGAAATCATAAATTCATTCATCCAACTCATAGCTTAGCTCATTAAATCGCTTTGTGAGCGCTGGTAATTCAACACATTCATATACTCACTCAGGAGCTTTTTATATTCATTGTCGGCACATTCGGACAGGGCGCGGTGCACAACTGCGATGCCCTCCAGGAGTTGCTCTTCCGGAATGGGGTCTTCAATACTTTCCAGCAATGTCAAACACTCGAGCGTTAGCGCATAATCACCTGAGGCAGCCAATTCGCTGATATGACCAACCGCATCAACCGGCTGCACGCCCGTACTCCACATAAAACCAACAACATCTTTATGAATATGCTTCCATTCGTGGTTGGCAAGGGCCTGCAGAAAATACGAATCAACGTTTGACACTTTGAGAGAACCGAGCATATCCGCAACACGTGTTTTGAGCGATGTCGGTGCATCCGAAGCGTAAAATGCGAGCAACGGCTCTACGATAGGAGCTGCGCCCTCTTCTTCGCAACGCGCGATGGCCTTAGCGACCAACACATCGTCGCCGCTGAAAAGATCGTTTCGGATGGAATCTAATTTGCGTTGTTGAGCTGTTGACATTCGTTTTGTTTCCGACAAATGTACTCCGAAGCAGTAGCTCCAAATTGAATGAGCACAGATGATGTTTGTGATTTTTTGCGTAAACTTGCACCAACAACGATAAAAAATTCATTCGAATGAAACACCTTCTCACAATACTCATGATATGCCTCGGCAGTGTTGTATTTGCACAATCGAGCGACAATGTAGATGTTACCATCAGCGGCCAAACCAGCCGTGAGCAACTGGCACAGCT
>JBILIX010000186.1:0-4857 GCA_044368835.1 Flavobacteriales bacterium
ATTCGTCCCATCGAACTGAATGGTATCGAAATTTCTACACGCCGTGAGTATCTTCCTGTTCATCGGTTGTCCAACGTCCATGGGAATGTATTGGTTGCAGGAAAGAAGAATGAAGTCATTGAGTTGTCGAAGTCTACAGCCGATTTAGCGACGGTCAACCAGCGACAAATTTTTGCGCGGGTGCCGGGATTAATGATTTGGGAAAATGATGGTAGCGGAATTCAGATTGGAATCGCTGCCCGCGGATTAAGCCCCAACCGCTCTTGGGAATTCAATACCCGCCAAAACGGATACGACATTTCGCCGGATGTGTTTGGATATCCCGAAGCCTACTACGCTCCGCCCATGGAAGCAGTAGAGCGCATCGAGTTCATGCGCGGCTCTGCCTCCCTGCAATTTGGTCCGCAGTTCGGTGGCATGGTGAATTATGTCTTGAAATCGGGCTATGGTAACAAACCTTTCTTCTACGAGGGTCGACAATCGGCCGGAAGTTTCGGCTTAGTCTCTTCTTTCAATGCCGTGGGTGGCACAAAAGGTAAGTGGAGTTATTATGCGTTTGCCCAGCAACGAAGTGGCAATGGATGGCGTGAGAACAGTGCATTCAATACGCGCTCGCTATACGGCAGTGTTGAGTACAGACACAATTCCAAGGTGCTCATTGGCATCAATGCGACACATTCCGAATTCTTGAGTCAGCAGCCGGGTGGCTTGGTCGATACGCAGTTTGAAGCGGATTGGCGCAGCAGTTCACGATCCAGAAACTGGCTCCAAGTGCCGTGGAACGTAGCATCGGCATATGCCAAATTGCGCACATCCGAACATTCCATGCTAGATGCGAAAGTGTTTGGCGTTCTTGCCGATCGTTCTAGTGTGGGCTTCATGAAGGCGATCCAAATTGCGGATACGATCAACGCCGAAACGAATGACTACAACACGCGAAAACTCGATCTGGATCAATACCAAACGTGGGGAGCTGAATTACGTTGGCTGTTGGAGTATCGTTTGTTCGGAGCGGAGCATCAGCTAGCAGCCGGTGTGCGCTACTCCGATGCGCATACGCACCGCCGGAGCGATGGGATAGGTTCTACCTCCTCTTATTTTGATGCGACTTCGGTAGGAGGTGTGTTCGGCAAAAATCTGTTTTTCGATAACGTGAATACTGCAGCATTCGCAGAGAATATTTTTCATGTAGGCAAAAGACTTACGATTACACCCTCAGTGCGCATGGAACGACTCATCAGTAGAAGCCAGGGTTCAATTTCTGCTACCGAGGGCAACTTTGAACCGATGCGCAGCGAGCGTGTCTTCATGCTCGGTGGTCTGGGTGTGCAATACGAATGGAACAACATGAATGTGTACGCCAATGCTAGCCAAGCTTTCCGACCTGTTACCTACGGCGATCTTACACCTGGAGCCACAACCGACATCATCGACCCCCAATTGAAAGATGCCTCGGGATACAACTTGGAGGCCGGCATACGCGGCGTGCACAAAAACTGGTTGAATATGGATGCCGGTGTTTTTTACCTGTTCTATGATAATCGCATTGGCACCATTCTGCGCGACGGTGTTAATTTCAGAACCAACATCGGAGCAAGTGTCAGCAAGGGCATAGAGCTCTTCGTTGAGATCGATCCGGTGAAAATGGTTGTTGCGCAACCGCGTTTCGGGTCGGTTAGTTTATTCGTGTCGGGCACTGCAATGGACGCCCGCTACACGCGATGGGACAACCCAATAACGGAAGCCGATCCTTCGAAGGCTATTACCAACAAACGGATTGAGTATGCTCCGAAACAGGTTTGGCGATGCGGGGCAACCTATAAAGTGGAGAATCTTTCAGCGTCACTTCAATGGAGTTACACGGGCGATGTCTATACCGACGCCTTGAATACCGAAGAGCCATCAACAAACGCACAGGCAGGAATATTGCCGTCTTATCAATTGCTGGATGCCTCGCTGAAATATCAATTTACGTCCAATATCTTCCTGCAATCTTCCATCAACAACGTGCTCAATACACACTATGCTACGCGAAGAGCGGGAGGCTACCCGGGTCCCGGTCTATTGCCGGGCACCGGCCGAACAGTTACGGTCACACTGGGATTGAATCTATAGATCGATGCTTTTTAGCGGTGGAAGTTGTTTTTTGGATATCTTTCCCTATCCAAATACGCTTCCTCATGAGACCAATCTTTATCTTTTTAATGCTATGTTCTATCTCCGCTCAAGCGCAGCTAGTTGAGTTTTGGTCAGAAAACTTTGGCTCAGGCTGCAACACAGGCACATTAGCAACCACGTACTTCTCCTTTACCAATGAACCCTGGACCGTAACGGAAATGGGTGTCAATGCGGATGTTGCAAATGCGTGGTTTGTGTCGGCATCTGAAAATGGGAACGCCGCAGGCCAATGTGGTACCGGATGCGGCAGCGATCCTTCGTTGCATGTTGGAGCACTCAACTCTTTCTTGGGCACCGATTTGGGCGCAGCGTATTTCGAAGGACTCGATGGGTTTTGCGACATCTTGGGATGCGGTGCAACCGATAAGCGCGTTGAATCGGGAGTGGTCGACTGCAGTATTTTCATCAATAACACAATCTCATTTCTGTATATCGAAGGAGGCAATGTGCTCGATAATGCAACGCTTTGGTATTTCGATGGCGCATCCTGGGCGTTGTTGAGCGATCTTCCTAAAACGCCTTTGTGTCCCAATGGTCAGGGACAATGGACATCCTTTTCGATCGACTTGCCCGCTACATCCAACAACAATCCAAATGTTCGATTCGGATTTCGCTGGCAAAACAACGACGACGGTGAAGCACTCGATCCTAGTTTCGCTGTAGACGACATCAGCATCGCCGGTGAGTATGGTGAAGACGCAACACAGCCAACCATCGTTTGCCCTTCCGATACTGTTATTTATACCGAAGAATTTTGTTACTTCTTAGGCGATTTTGAAAGTCTATCGATCGTGGAGGATAACTTGGATTTGTTTCCCGAAATCGTTCAGATGCCGCTAGTCGAAACGCTGATGGCCCCCGGCACGCACCTTATCACAGTGACTGCTACCGATTATTCAGGCAATAGCAGTTCATGCTCGTTCAATCTCACGCTCATCGACGATGATGCACCTGTGTTCGAATGCCCTCCCGCATTGGCAATCGACGCCACGCCTGGAAACACCACTGTGGAGGTCATTATTCCGAACCCCTTAGTTACCGACAATTGCGATCTGCCTGCGCTCACCAATAGCTTCAGTGGTAATGAACCTGTAGCCGGGCAATTTCCGGTTGGTAATACAGTGGTTACCTACACGGCTATCGACGCCAGTGGAAACAGCGCTCAATGCAGTGTGCTGGTTACTGTTTCTACATCGTTGGAAGGATGCTGCCTCGGCGATCTCAATTGCGACGGAGCCATAAGCGTGGCCGATCTGTTGATTCTGATAAGTCAGTTTGGCTGCGTGGGAAATGAATGTTACGCCGACCTCGACGATGATAGCGTTGTGGGCGTCTCCGATTTACAATTGTTCAATAGTCTCTACGGAACTTTTTGCCCGCAGTAGACACAGCTTTCTTGCGTACATTTGCGCGAATTTATTACCGATAAATTCCTCGTACATGTCTTATTTCCAAGAGAAATTCGTGGGTGAAGGTCTTACCTACGATGATGTGCTCCTCGTTCCGGCCTACTCCGAAGTACTACCCCGTGAAGTTTCCGTTCGATCCCGCTTTTCGCGTAACATCGTGCTCAATGCACCCGTTGTTTCGGCTGCAATGGACACGGTAACTGAATCCGAAATGGCCATCGCTATGGCGCGTGAAGGCGGAATCGGCGTTATTCATAAAAATATGAGCATTGAGGCGCAAGCTGCTTTGGTTCGTAAAGTGAAACGCTCGGAAAGCGGTATGATTCAAGATCCTGTCACCCTCGATGAACATGCAGTGGTGGCGGATGCTCTTAAACTCATGTCGGAACATCGCATAGGTGGTATTCCGGTGACCAATACAGAAGGAAAACTCATTGGCATCGTGACCAACCGCGACCTGCGATTCGAAAAGGAAATGTCCAAGCCAATTGCATTGGTCATGACTAAGGATGGGCTTATCACAACCGATAAACCCAATGATCTTTCCTCGGCAGAATCCATTCTCCAACAAAGTAAAATTGAAAAACTTCCGGTCATCGACGCATCGGGAAAACTCATCGGACTCATCACGTACAAGGATATTTTAAAGCTCAAGAAGTATCCTAATTCTTGTAAGGATAAACTAGGGCGTTTGCGTGTTGCTGCGGCTGTTGGAGTTACTGCCGACACCTTGCAACGGGCCGAGGCATTGGTGAAAGCGGGCGTCGATGCAATCATTATTGATACCGCACATGGTCATTCTCGAGGGGTTGTTACCATGCTGAAGGAGGTTAAAAAGGCGTTCGGTGATCGCGTGGATGTGGTGGTGGGTAACATTGCCACCGTGGAAGCGGCTAATGCGCTGGTAGCTGCCGGTGCCGATGCCGTTAAGGTGGGTATTGGTCCGGGCTCCATCTGCACAACACGCGTAATTGCCGGAGTTGGCGTGCCTCAGCTTACCGCTGTTATGGATGTCGCTCACGGGATTTCAGATAAGGATGTACCTGTGATCGCCGATGGCGGTATTCGTTTCACCGGCGACATCGTGAAAGCATTGGCAGGAGGGGCTTCTTCTATCATGGTAGGCTCCATGCTGGCGGGCACAGAGGAAAGTCCGGGTGATACCATCATCTACGAGGGTCGCCGATTCAAATCCTACCGAGGCATGGGTTCGGTTGAAGCCATGCAGCAGGGCTCCAAGGACAGGTACTTTCAGGATGCCGAAGACGAC
>JBILIX010000185.1:0-4857 GCA_044368835.1 Flavobacteriales bacterium
TCCGAGTCGAGCTTGAATGGTTGTGGGTTCGAAGCCGAGATGAAGCATCAACGTAATGCAGGTAATGCAGTTCTCGACCGATGCTTTGTCGCGAAACGGTAATTGAAACTCAATCAGCAGCTCGTTCCATTTTAATTCGATGGTTGCGCTGGTTGCTGTGCTCGCTCGTGTAGCATGCTCAGCGGTTGGTGTGCGAAGAATCGTTTTTGTTGCCATCCAAGGTTGAATGAGCGAGGCGATGTCGCCGTCTTCCGGACAAATCACCACAGGACAATGGGCAAACAGATTGAGCTTCTCACCAATGAGTTGACGCTTGCTCAAAAAATTCTCACTGTGCGCTGAGCCGATGGATGTGAAAATGCCAACGGTGGGTGCGATGATTTTAGCCAGTTCATCCATTTCGCCAGGCATCGAAATACCTGCTTCGAAAAGGGCAAGCGAATGAACCGCTTCGATATTCCATACCGAAAGCGGAACGCCTATTTGCGAGTTGTAGCTTTTGGGACTTCGCACAATGTTAAAGTCGTCGCACAACAATTGATTGAGCCATTCCTTCACAATGGTCTTACCATTCGAACCGGTAATGCCTACAACGGGAACATCAAATTTTTTGCGATGTGCTGCTGCAACTGCTTGCAGTGCATTCACGCTGTTTTTTACAACAACAATATTTGCTTCGGGTATGGAGACCTCGGGCTGACGTTCTACGACGAAGTTGCGAACGCCTGCCTTGTAAGCATCGCCGATGTATTTATGACCATCGTTTCGTTCGCTGCGCATAGCGAAGAACAGGCCATCGCCGGCATGGGTCAGTTTGCGACTATCGATGAGTAAACGTTCGATGATACGGTTTTCCCTCTCTTGCACGAGCGTGCCATCAGCAATTTTCGCGATATCGTGAATGGAAAAGCTCATGCGTTTTCCTCTTTGTCTTCTTGTTTGCGTTGCTGCATGGCCTGATTAAACGCCATGCGCGAGAGAGGCACATATGATTCTTTTTCGCCGAGTTGCACGACAGAATCTCCCGGCACGTGGCGATAGCTGTAGTTGGCGAGGTTGCCGGTTTGCACACAGATGGCGTGCACTTTTGTGACGAACTCTGCTATAGCCAGCAAATGGGGCATGGGGCCAAAAGGGCGGCCCATGTAGTCCATATCGAGACCGGCTATTATGACACGTATGCCTTGATTAGCGAGTTGATTGCATACTTCGGGCAAACCGTCATCGAAGAATTGGGCTTCATCAATGCCAATTACTTCAACGTCGCCCGTGAGCAGCAAAAGCTGCGAGGAGTGATCCACCACCGTGCTTCGAATGGATGCTTGGTTGTGGCTTACGACGTTTTCTTCGTGGTAACGATTGTCAATACGAGGTTTGAAAATCTCAACCTTCATTTTGGCGAACTCCGCGCGGCGCATACGGCGTATGAGTTCTTCCGTTTTTCCGGAAAACATAGAGCCGCAAACGACTTCAATCCATCCTTGGCGGCGACCGCGATTATCGGTGTTTTCTAAAAACATCTCCTGTAGGCAACTTAGCGGGCGCAAAATAGCAATTGAATCGCCTTTGGCCCGAGTCTATTTTTTGCAAAGAAGCTATTTAGGGTGTTCTTTTGCGGGTGAATTAAATCAGGACACTATGGGACGCATATTTGAAACCCGAAAGCATAAAATGTTTGCGCGCTACGACAAGATGGCAAAGGCCTTCACGCGCATCGGTAAGGACATCGTGATGGCTGTTAAGGCCGGTGGTCCCGACCCCAATAACAATCCGCGTTTGCGTCAAATCATGAACAACGCGCGTGGTTTGAATATGCCTAAGGACCGCGTGGAGTCTGCTATCAAGCGCGCCAGCGACAAAGACAATTCCAACTACGAAGAAATTGTATACGAAGGTTACGGCCCTTATGGCGTGCCGATTTTGGTGGAAGCTGCTACCGATAACCCAACCCGCACGGTTGCTAATGTGCGTCTGTACTTCAACCGTTCAGGCGGTGCGTTGGGCACAAGCGGTTCATTGAGTTTCGTATTCGAGCGCAAAGGAGTTTTCCGTCTCGATCCGGCCAACGTAGCGAACCCTGAAGAACTTGAGCTCGAATTGATTGATGCAGGGTTGGAATCGATGGAGGTGGATGAAACCGAGATTATCCTTTACTCTGCCTTTACCGACTTCGGCAACATGCAGAAGGCGCTGGAAGAACGCAACATTATCGTGAAGAAGGCAAGCCTGGAGCGCATTCCAAATTCCTATGCCGAACTGAACGAAGAGCAAACCGACGAAATTCTCGAGCTGATTGAAAAGATCGAGGAAGACGACGATGTGCAGGCGGTGTATCACAATTTGAAATAGGCCAATCACTAGCTGAGTCAGGACGAAGACAGAACTCCACGTCCTCCTGAGATTTTCACTCTCAACTCTGTTAATCTTGCAGTAACATTGCAAGGAACCTGCATTCCTATGTCTCAACTCGAAAACATACTTCAACGCTTTCAACCTATTTCCATCCAGGAAATGGATAGTGTACGCCTAATGAATCGCACCGACACCAAGTTCCTCGTAAGCAGATTAGAGTTGGATGAATTGCTTCATGGATTATCGGATCGCTACCGCGTGTTGGAAGTGGAAGGAGTTCGTTTGAATCGCTACAGAACCTTGTATTTCGATACAGCGGATTTTTTGTGTTATCGACAGCACCACAGCGGAAAAAGAAACCGTTTCAAAGTGCGCAAGCGAGAGTATGTAGAGAGTCATGTTTCATTTCTCGAATACAAGGAGAAAACGAATAAGGGCCGCACCATAAAGAGTCGCGTAAAGCTCACTGATATTGAGCCGGAGTTAAATCAAGGAGAGAACGAGTTCATCGATAAGCGAACGAATCATCATTCGGAGTACGAGCCCAAATTGTGGAATGGCTTTCATCGGATTACGCTTGTCGATATGCAAGCCGGCGAGCGTCTGACGATTGATAGTGATATCACGTTTGAATTGAATAACCGAGCGGCTTCGCTGCCCGAACTTGTAATCATAGAGGTGAAGCGCGATGAAAATAGCACAGCGTCAGAAGTGTTGAAATTTCTGAAGCACCGATTGGTGCGCCCCGAATCGATGAGCAAGTATTGCTTGGGTGTAGCCTTACTTTACCCCGAAATGAAGTCGAACAACTTCAAACAAAAATTATTGAAAATCGAAAAAATTAAATTGGCTTATGTTGCTTGATTGGAATCATCTGTTTTTGCAAGTGCAAGACGTGTTGCCCGCTGTGGTTGAAGAGCCGGAGAAATTCAAACCGCTCGGAGGACTGAAGTTTTTTAATGGAGAAGATTTGTTGGGGCTGATAATTCGAATGCTCCTGCATCTGTCGTTTGTGTTTGTGTTGGTGCGTCTCATCTATTACCCCATCGCCAAGAGGAAGGACTTTCTTTTTACTTACTTCCTGTTTAGCATATCCATCTTCACGATGTGCTTCTTGTTGGAAAGTGTGAAGCTCGAGATGGGATTTGCGCTGGGATTATTCGCGGTGTTTGGAATCATTCGTTATCGCACGGATGCCATTCCCATCAAAGAAATGACCTACCTCTTTATCGTGATTGGCATGTCGGTGATGAATGCGCTCATCAACAAGAAAATTTCCGTTGCCGAATTGGTATTTGCGAATCTTGCCATTCTCGCGCTTACCTATGGATTGGAGCACGTGTGGTTGTTGCGCCACGAGTCACAGAAGTTGGTGGTCTATGAAAAAATTACGCTCATTCAAAAGGGCCGTCGTGCGGAGTTGATTGCCGATCTCGAGGAAAGAACAGGAATCAAAATCAATCGTGTTGAAATCGGTAAAATCGATTTCTTGCGTGATACCGTGATGGTGAAGATTTACTTCTACGAAGACCAGCAGGATGGGCATATCGACGAGACCTTTTCATCCGGATTCAATAATTGACAACTATGAAAAGTACCACTGCATTTTTTACCATACTTGCTGTTTTCGTCTTTTCATCTTGTAAAAAGGAAGCGGGCGATGGCGGCAACTCCTCCATCAAGGGGAAGATTTCGCGCCAGATACGCGTTGTGTTGAACAACCCGTCAACCGCAATCGGAACTTTTCCGGCAGCCGACGAAGACGTGTATATCATTTACGGTGATCATGTGTCACCGGATGATCGCGTTCAAACGAATTACAATGGTGAGTATGAGTTCCTGTATCTGCGTCCTGGTAAGTACACTGTATATGCATTTTCGGCCGATACCAATTCCGTAGCCGTTCCTTGGGATGAAGACCACATGACCGTGTTGCAGGAATTGGAGATCACCGATGGCGAGCAAACCATTGTGGCGGCCGACATGACTCTCTACGATGCGAATTAGTCTGTTACTTTTCCTTCTGTCGAGCAGCTCGACGCTTTGGTCACAAAGCAACGATGCAGGACTTTGGATGGACATTGGCTTGAGTCGTGAGTTAAACGATCGCTTTGAGTTAACGGCAAGTCCGGAGGTGCGTTTCGATGAAAACATCTCGCGTTGGTCGCGCTTGTTCGTGGATATCGGCGCTGAATACAAAGCATCAAAAAACATTGGTCTACAAGCTGCTTATCGCGGAGGAGTTGGCAACGACGGAGTGCATGTCGATGGTCGACAGCGCATGCAGTATGGTGTTGCCGTCAAGAAAAAATGGAATGACTGGACGATTCAATTCCTATCGAGAGCCCAGTTTTCAATGTCCGGCGGATTGGGCGACGCTGATGCCGACTTCACCACCATTTGGCGCAACAGGGCAAGCCTGAAGTATGGAGGCCTCAAGAAAACAGATCTTTCGTCATCGTTTGAAATGTTTAACTCCATATCGGCTTACCAAGATTTGGCCCT
>JBILIX010000187.1:0-4852 GCA_044368835.1 Flavobacteriales bacterium
AGGCGGCTATCGCTCTGCACAAAGAGGCGGGCACATACGAGTCGGTAACGAGTTCAGTGCTTCAAAAATGCCACGGCATGGATGCGCTTCCTAAAGCAGAACAAAGCAACTGCGTCAGAGAAATTTTCGCCGCATTCACCCCGGAACAAATTGCGGGAAAAGTGGCTCAATTGGTTACTCCGGAAAACACCCAAGCAGAAGTAGAAGTTATTTTCCAGTCCATCGAAGGCTTGCACGATGCATGCCCTATGCATACCGGCGATTGGTATTTCACGGGCAACTATCCAACACCCGGCGGTCACCGAGTAGTCAACAGGGCTTTCATAAATTACATGGAAGGTAGAAACGAACGAGCTTATTAAACGCGCTTATAGACGGGCACCGTGCTGCATGGTTCGCCAAACATGATGCTGCGCACAACAGGTCGAAGTTTCATGACCAGATGCGAGTAAGCAGCCTGAGGAACCGGCAAATTGCTGCATCCTTTAACGACGCAACGCTTGTCGACATATTGCACTATATCCAACGCATCTATCACTGACCTGAAAAGATGCATTTCCAACTCTTGCAATGATCCGTGTAAAACAGTTGTAGCATGCCCGCTGAGCGACGATGCCACCAACATATAAGCCCACGCTGGTATGATGGCGTCGACTGAACAGTGAACTGCTACATGTTTGTTCGCGTATTGTGACCAGTCGTTGGATAGAATCCAGGCTCGAAAATCCTTTTCGCGCAGGGCGAGTCCCTGCCAAAGTTGTGCAGCAAGATCAATCGATACGCGCTCTCCGGAAGGGTATAATTCTTCCAAATCGATCGTCACCAATCCGCTCGCAGCAACCTTATTAACGATTTCCTCCATGATTCAATTTTACGCTCACGCGGTGCGGCGCTCAGCGCGCGATTCACGAAGCATTTCCTCTGCCGTCGCAACCATCGCTGCTGCATCGTAGTGGCATTCCGCATAGAGCTCATCTTGAGTGCCGTGCTCAACCAAACGGTCCGGTATTCCCAAGCGCTTCACTTGAGAGTGATATCCGTTATCAACCATAAACTCCAGCACTGCACTGCCCATTCCTCCTTGCAAACAGCCATCTTCCACTGTAATAACGTGTTTGAACTTGCCGAACACTTCATGCAACAACAGCTCGTCGAGTGGCTTCACAAATCGCATGTCGTAAAGCGCAGCGTTGATGCCCATTTGTTCGAGTTGCTCGCATGCTTGAAGGGCATTGTTGCCCATGGGGCCAATGCTCAAAATGGCTATATCCGACCCTGAACGCACCTTGCGTCCTGTGCCGGGTTTGATTAGTTGAAAGGGTGTCTTCCACTCCGTCATTACCCCATTGCCGCGCGGATAGCGTATCGAAAATGGTCCGTAATTCTCGTGTTGAGCGGTGTACATCAGATTGCGCAGCTCGCTCTCATTCATCGGGGATGCCACAATCATGTTGGGTATCGAACGCATATAGGCCAAGTCATACGCACCATGGTGCGTGGGTCCATCGGCACCCACTACTCCGCCCCGATCCAAACAAAATACAACGTGCAACTTCTGGAGAGCTACATCGTGCACTACCTGGTCGTATGCGCGTTGCATGAAAGAACTGTAAATGTTGCAGAACGGCACCAAGCCCTGAGTGGCCATGCCTGCGCTAAACGTCACTGCATGCTGTTCTGCAATACCTACGTCGAACGCGCGCTCAGGCATTGCCTCCATCATCAACTTAAGCGAGCAGCCTGAAGGCATTGCTGGGGTTACACCCACAATCTTTTCATTCTTCTCAGCCAACTCAATGATTGTGTGGCCAAAAACATCCTGATACAGCGGTGGCTGCGGCGACTTGGGTACCACCTTCACTATTTCACCGGTTTCCTTGTTGAACAAACCGGGTGCATGCCATTTCGTAGGACTTCCTTTTTCAGCGGGCTCATAGCCCTTTCCCTTCATCGTTACGCAATGCAAAATCTTCGGGCCGGGAATGTCTTTCAAGTCTTGCATAACCGCGGCCATATGCTCCACATCATGCCCGTCAATAGGACCGAAGTAGCGCCAATTCAATGCCTCAAAAAGATTGCTTTCCTTCACCAGTGAAGACTTCAATGACTCCGACACTTTGTGCACAATCTGCTGAGCGCTGCTTCCAAAAGTGGATAGTTTTCCCAACATATTCCACACCTCGTCCTTCACTCTATTGTACGTGTGAGAGGTGGTTATGTCCGTAAGGTATTCTTTCAAAGCACCCACATTCGGGTCGATGCTCATGCAGTTATCATTCAAAATAACCAGAATATTCGCATCTGCAGTTCCTCCGTGGTTCAACCCTTCAAACGCCAAACCTGCCGTCATCGCCCCGTCTCCTATCACTGCAATTACTTGCCTGTCGGTCTCCTTTTTTACCTTCGATGCAACCGCCATTCCTACCGCAGCACTAATGGAAGTTGAAGAGTGGCCTACACCAAAGGTGTCGTACTCGCTTTCACTGCGCTTCGGAAAACCACTTATGCCTTTGTATTTGCGATTCGTGTGAAAGACGTCACGGCGACCGGTCAAAATCTTATGGCCATACGCCTGGTGGCCTACGTCCCAAATCAATTGATCATAAGGTGTGTTGAAAACATAGTGCAGCGCAACAGTCATCTCAACTACTCCCAAGCTGGCCCCGAAATGGCCTCCCTTTTCGCTTACAATATCAACGATGTACTGGCGCAACTCCTTCGATAGTTGTGGAAGTTGATCGGGCTTCAAAAGCCGACGCACATCTTCGGGTGTATTTATTTGAGCCAACAATGGGCCCGGGATGTAGGGATTGCTCATATTCATTGGGCCCTCATGTTGTAGATGAGGGTAAATGGTATAACAAGGTGTTTAGAAGAAAGTTCGCTAAGATACCCGCGCAAACGACAATCCACAAGGCCTTCTCAGATTTTCAGAGCGCAATTTCACATGACTTGTGTTTTCACTGCCATACACCATCTCTGGCTTATGGAACTGATGAATGGGCTGTTTCACTCAACATGCCTAGGCGGCCTGCGCCAAACACTTGGATTTACTTGGCGTTCACTACTTGAAGAATGCTTTCAAATATTTCGCGGCCATCGGTATTCTCGAGTTCAAAGTCAGCAGCACGCTCCGGGTGGGGCATCATACCGAACACATTGCGCTGCTTGTTGCAGATACCCGCTATGTTCAACATGGCGCCATTCGGGTTCGATTCCTCTGTGGTCTCACCATCCTCGTTGCAGTAGCGAAATAAAATTTGATCGTTCTGAATAATCTCCTTGCGCTCGTCATCCCCCGCGAAAAACTTGCCCTCTCCATGTGCAATTGGAACTTTATAAGCCTTTTCAAAGTCCAGCCCCCTCGTTGGCAATGCTGTTTTGGAAACAGGCTTCAGATACACATTCTTGCAAATAAACTTGCGACTGTCGTTGTGCAACAAGGCTCCCGGCAGCAGCTTCGCTTCGCATAGAATCTGAAATCCGTTGCAGATTCCCATTACATAGCCGCCCTTGTTGGCATGCGCAATTACCTCATTCATGATGGGTGAGAAACGAGCAATTGCTCCGCTTCTCAAATAATCGCCATACGAAAAACCTCCCGGAAGAAACACAAAATCGGCTCCCTGCAAATCGGTGTCCTTGTGCCAAAGCTTCACCACATCCTGGTGCAACACATCGCGCAAGGTGTACACTAAGTCTTCGTCACAATTACTGCCGGGGAAAACAACAACGCCAAATTTCATAGGTCCGATTTTGGGCCAAAAATACAACGGGGGGTCTTTTTTACCGCAGGGTCGCAGAGGAATAACAAGAGTGTTTTTCCAAAGAGGAATTGCCTCTTGCTAAGACGTCGAAAAATGGTGATGTTATTCGAAGTTAAAAGCCAACCATCTCGTGATTTTTCTTTGCGACTTGGGCGTTAGAAAAACAACCGTCAGTGGTTAAGACGCTAATGATCTAGGCTTTTTTCCCACTTGCTAACGGCTACGGTTGCAACAGCATTACCAACGACATTGGTAGCACTGCGACCCATATCGAGCAGATGGTCAACCCCTAACAACAACAGCAAGCCTGCCTCCGGAATGCCGAACGATGAAAGCGTTCCTGCAATTACTACAAGCGAAGCCCTTGGAACGCCCGCTATGCCTTTACTGGTGATCATTAATACCAACAACATGGTTATTTGCTGGTCGAAGCTCATGTGAATACCATAGCTCTGCGCTATGAACAAACTCGCGAAGGTCATGTACATCATCGACCCATCGAGATTGAACGAATAACCGAGCGGTAGAACAAAACTGACTATTCGATTTCGACAGCCAAAGCGCTCTAGCTCCTCCAGTGTTTTGGGAAACGCCGCTTCACTGCTTGCGGTGGAGAAAGCCAGCAACAAAGGCTCCTTAATGCGGCTAATCAACGTTTTTACCCGTTTACCAACCAACAGATAGGCAGCAAACAAGAGCAACAGCCACAACAGCAATAACCCAAAGTAAAATTCGCCGATAAACACGCCGTATGTAACGAGAACTCCTAAGCCTTTTTTCGCAACAACGGCGGTCATGGCAGAAAACACCGCCAACGGCGCAAAATTCATCACGTAACCTGTGATCTTCAACATGACGTGTCCCACTGCGTCAAGACCCTTGATGATAATCTCTCCTTTTTCACCTAGCGCGGCTGTTGCGACACCAAAAAACAAGGAGAAAATGACAATCTGCAATATCTCGTTGGCGGCCATCGCCTCAATTACACTTTTCGGAAAAATGTGCGTAATCACTCCTTTGAAAGTCATCGCAGCCTTGTCAATTCCGGTTGCCGCATCAACGGGCGGCAACTCCAGCTGCATCAT
>JBILIX010000188.1:0-4850 GCA_044368835.1 Flavobacteriales bacterium
GCCCCTCGCCCCTCGCCCCTCGCCACTCGCCACTCTATTTATCCTTCGCGTCGAAGAAGCAACTTCCCGCCGTACTTTTGCACCCGATTTTAAAAACCTCACATGCAAAAAATTAGGAATATTGCCATCATCGCACACGTTGACCACGGCAAAACAACATTGGTAGACAAGATGCTTCATGCTGCCATGCTCTTCCGTGAAAACGAGCAAACCGGCGAACTCATTCTCGACAACAACGACCTCGAGCGTGAGCGCGGTATCACGATTTTGGCGAAAAACGTTTCTATTCAATACAAGGGCCACAAGATTAACATCATCGACACACCGGGTCACAGTGACTTTGGCGGCGAGGTGGAGCGCGTATTGAACATGGCTGAAGGTGTATTGTTGTTGGTGGATGCTTTTGAAGGTCCTATGCCACAAACACGTTTTGTATTGCAGAAGGCCATCCAAATGGGATTGAAACCCATCGTTGTAATCAACAAAGTAGATAAGGAAAACTGTACTCCGGATGAAGTGCATGAATCCGTATTCGACCTGATGTTCAATCTCGGTGCAACCGAAGACCAGCTCGACTTCCCTACTGCATATGGCGCAGCCAAGCACGGGTGGATGAGCCTTGACTGGAAAGTAAAAACAGACACCATCGAGCCATTGCTCGATCTGGTGTTGGAACATATCCCGGGCCCTATCAAGCGTGAAGGAACACCACAAATGTTGGTAACCTCGCTCGACTATTCAGCCTACACCGGCCGCATGGCCATCGGCAAATTGCATCGCGGTGAGCTCACTGCGGGCATGCCCATATCATTGGCCAAGCGCGATGGCCGCCTTGTGAAAGGCCGTATCAAAGAATTATACGTCTTTGAAGGTCTCGGCAAACGCAAAGTTGAAAGTGTTGTTTCGGGCGATATCTGCGCTATTAACGGTATTGAAGAATTTGAAATCGGCGACACGTTCACTGACTTCGAAAATCCGGAAGCTCTGCCAACCATCGCGGTAGACGAGCCTACCATGAGCATGCTCTTCACCATCAACGATTCACCGTTTTTCGGCAAGGAAGGCAAGTTTGTAACCAGCCGTCACATCAAAGAACGCCTGGAAAAAGAATTGGAGAAAAACCTGGCCTTGCGCGTTCAGGAAACAGATAAGGCCGACCGCTTCATGGTATTCGGTCGCGGTGTACTTCACTTGTCGGTATTGATTGAAACCATGCGTCGTGAAGGCTACGAGCTTCAAATTGGCCAGCCACGTGTATTGGTGAAAGAAATTGACGGTCAGAAGCACGAGCCAATTGAAGAATTGACCATCGACTTACCAACCGACATGACCGGCACTGCCATTGAAGCAGTGACCAAGCGGAAAGGCGAAATGAAAAACCTCGAGCCAAAGGGCGACCGCACAGTGCTTGAGTTTGAAATACCTTCACGAGGCATCATCGGTTTGCGCAGCTACATGCTTACTGCTACGCAAGGTGAGGCCATCATGTCGCACCGCTTCAAAGAATACCAGCCTATGAAAGGCGAAATTCCGGGACGTTTGAACGGATCACTCATCTGCATGGAAACCGGTAACGCTGTTGCTTACAGTATTTCTAACCTCCAAGACCGCGGTAAGTTTTTCGTAGACGCTATGGACGAGGTATACGAAGGCCAAGTAATCGGAGAGCACTCGCGCGACAATGACCTGGTGGTGAACGTGACCAAAACAAAGCAGCTCACCAACATGCGTGCTTCCGGCACCGACGCCAAAAACGTAATGGCTCCGCCCATCCGTTTCAGTCTCGAAGAAGCGCTCGAATACATTGGCGCCGACGAGTACGTTGAAGTTACCCCCAAGAGCATTCGCTTGCGTAAGGTGTACCTCAACGAGAACGACCGTAAGCGCTTTGCAAAGCAGTTTCAGCAGCAGTAAGCTGTTCTGATTGAATACAACTGCGCCCCCTGACCTGGATGCGAATTTTTTTCGCTTCGCGGTCGGGGGGCGCAGTTTTTTTTGTCGTATGTTTCAATCACCTTTTTACCGATGAACTTTAGGTACTAATTTTTTGAGCTAAGTGTACATGTTACACTTTGTTTATATTTGGAACCGAATCGACACGATTACCATGAAAACAATTCTACCCTTCTGTGCACTTGTTGCGCTTCCCCTGCTTGGCGCGGCACAAATTCTAACCACCAACCCGCCATTTCCAACGCAAAACGACGTGATAACCATCACGTACAATGCTGCTTCCGGAAATGCCGAACTCAACAACGCTGTGCCGCTTTACGCACACACCGGCATCGTGATACAAAACGATGTAGACAATTGCGTCAACAACTGGCAGTATGTAAAGGGTCCAGACAATGTGTGGGGCACCGCCAACAGTTCGTTGTTGCTCTCTCCGCAAGGCAGCAACCTACACACCATTCAGATACAACCATCAAGCTTCTACGATGAAATGCCGGCGGGGACCGATGTTGCGCGACTCATGTTCGTATTTCGAAATGCCAATGGCTCACTGGTAGGGCGCAACGCCGATGGTTCCGACATTTACCTCGACCTCTACGAACCCGGATTTCATGCGGGCATCGTGCAACCCTTCCAGCAGGTTATCAATGCCAACGTGAATGAAAACATACCGCTTCAATGCGCTTCTTCTTCACCTTCGACGCTTACACTCACTATAAATGGTGAGGTTGTAGCCACCGCTGAAAATTCGACCTCACTCAACTACACGTTCAACCAAACTACCAACGGAGGTTACGATGTGGTGCTCACTGCAACCGACGGTGTGAACACCGCAAGCGAAACGATTCTCATTAACATCAATCCGCAACCCGCAGTACTCGGCGCTCCGGCAGGAACGCAAGACGGCATCACCATTGTCGACAACAACACCGTTCGACTGCAATTGCATGCGCCCAACAAGGACTTCGTGTACGTGCTCGGTGACTTTAACAACTGGCAGTTCAATGCAGCCTATCTTATGAACCGCACACCCGATGGCAGCAAGTATTGGCTCGACATTACCGGGTTGGATGCCAACACCACCTATGCGTTTCAATACAGCATTGACTTGGAAGACATGCGCATAGCAGACCCGTATACAGAGATGGTGCTCGACCCCTGGAACGACCAGTGGATTCCCACTTCAACCTATCCGAACATTCCCGTGTACCCTCGTTGCAGCACCTCACAGATTGCGTCAACGTTCCGAATCAATCAAGACAATTTCGACTGGACCGACGCATCCTATGTTCGTCCGCCCGCTGAGCGACTGGTTGTATATGAATTGCACGTGCGCGATTTCACCTCTGCACGCAACTACCAAACCCTCACCGACACGCTCGACTACCTCGATCGTTTGGGCGTAACGGCTATTGAGCTCATGCCCATCAACGAATTCGAAGGCAACGACAGCTGGGGCTACAACACCTCTTTCTTTTTCGCGCTCGACAAGGCTTATGGAACAAAAGAAGCTTTTAAAACATTCGTGAATGAGTGTCATAATCGTGGTATTGCTGTTTTAATGGACATAGTGGTAAACCATGCCTTCGGACAAAACCCCATGGTGCGTATGTACTTCAATCCCGATGCAGGTGACTACGGACAGCCAACGGCAGAAAACCCTTGGTTTAACGAAACGCCTCGACACGATTTCAATGTGGGATACGACTTCAACCACGAAAGTTCGCTTACGCGCAATTTCTTCAAGCGCATGATGCGTCATTGGATTAATGAGTACCACGTTGATGGCTATCGATTGGATCTATCAAAGGGGCTAACTCAGAACTACACGCTGGGCAACATTGGTGCATGGGGCGCATACGACCAAAGTCGCGTCAACATTCTTACTGATTATTACAACGACATTCAGTCCAACGAACCCGGTGCATATGTAATACTCGAGCATTTGGGCGATAACAGCGAGGAAACAGCCCTTGCAAACATCGGTATGATGCTCTGGGGGAAAATGACCACCGAATACGAGCAAGCCAGCATGGGCTATAATTCCAACTCAAATTTGAGCTGGGGCGTATACACCTCGCGCGGTTGGAGCCAGCCACGTTTGGTGAGCTATGGTGAAAGCCACGACGAAGAGCGTCTCATGTACAAGAACCTCAACTTCGGAAACAGCAATGGCTCATACGACATTCAAAACCTGAGCACTGCGCTGCACCGCCAAGAGCTCGCACACACGTTTCTCATTCCGATACCGGGCCCTAAAATGATTTGGGAATTCGGTGAGTTGGGATACGACTATTCGATTAACTATTGCCAGGATGGTACCATCAACCCGGATTGCCGCACTTCTGCCAAACCCGTTCGCTGGGATTACCGCGATGTGGAAGAACGCTACAAAGTGTACAAGGTGGTGAGTGCTCTGAACGAAATCAAAAAAACGAATCCCATCTTTTCAACCACTGATTTCGATATTGATTTAGCAGGTCTAGGCAAGCGCTTGCACCTCAACACTGCAGATTTGAAAGCCACCATTGTAGGTAATTTCAATGTGATTCCGATCGACATGGTTCCGGGCTTCCAGCATACCGGGGCGTGGTATGATTTCTTTGGTGGCAACACCATCGAAGTAACGGATGCAAATGCCGCTATGAATTTCCAGCCCGGAGAATACCACGTTTATTTCGATCAGCCCATCTTCGCTCCCGACACCACGCTCAACGTGGCGGAAGCAATTGAGCTGTTCGGATTCAACTTCATGGTGTATCCCAACCCCGCCAGCGATCGCGTGAGCATTGGCTTCAAAAACAGCGCATCGCAACTGATCCATATTGACCTCCTCGATTTGTCGGGTCGTGTGATTGAGCGAATCGAAAGCCGCAACCTCGCTGCAGGCATCCAAA
>JBILIX010000189.1:0-4820 GCA_044368835.1 Flavobacteriales bacterium
CTGAGCGCGATTTGGCGCGCAATGTTACATTGCTCGACTCATGGGTTTCGGCCGGTGCGGCAGCGGAAAACCACATTGGTATACCTCGCAAATTCGATTTTCTCGCTCAAGATGGTTATCTGAGATTTCAATCGGGTTATTTGGAGAATACAGTCAAGATAAGTGACGAGGATACAAGCCCACTAACTATCCAGTTGACCCAATGCGATGGTTTGGCACGTGCTGAACAAATTCCCGCAACTACTATTTACAACATGGACTCGGTGGGATGGGCACTAGGCAGCGTGACGCGTGCAAAGCGTCTACGTGTCGAGAACGGTGCATGGGCTTGCATGGGAAAAGGGTCGCTTGGCGTTGATTCGCTCTCCGGCAACCATGTGTTGATCGCTCAAATCACCACTGCAGGTGCTCTCGACTACAAATTGAATATAATGATTGGTACTCCTGAGGGAAAGTCAATTCAATACGTGCATGCCAACCCACAAGATCGTGAAGTGCTTCATCCGGCATTGGCAGGTCGATATCTATGGAATGCCGATGCAGACCAAGGTCGGAAGTCGGGTAAAAAGAAGAACAAGAAGAAAAAATAACCATTGCAGATCCATCGAAACATGAATGCACGTTGCTCATTTTATGTGTTTATCATAGCACTTGCTATAGTCCTTTCAAGCTCTGCTGCCTACGCTCAAGGGAAATTCACTGGTCGAGTTTCGGACATCCAAGGTGAACCGATGTTCGGTGTTATCGTCGTAGACACCAACGATTACAAGATTATTGGACAAACCGATTTTGACGGTTTGTTTTCGATTTCTATTCCCGATTCAAAGGCTCACATTTTTAAGTTCAGCTTGTTGGGGTATGAGGAAATCATTGAAACGATTACCACAAGCGGAGGGCAGACGGTGAATAAAGAATACACCATCTACGAAAAATCGCTCATCAGCAACGAGGTCCAGATTCAAGCAAAGGCTGTGCGTTCAGCCGATACCTACATGGAGAAAATCAAGATGAATTCAACAACTTCTCTTGATTACATCTCTTCAGCAACCATTAAAAAGACAGGTGATAGCAACGTGTTGAATGCGGTTGCGAGGGTTTCGGGTGTTTCCACAAGCGGTGGACTTATCACCGTGCGCGGTATTGGCGACCGTTATGTGAAGACGATGCTCAATGGAAGCCGCATTCCAACGCTCGATCCGCTCACGAATAACATTAAGCTCGATATATTCCCCTCTAGTTTGGTTGATAACATCGTCATCACCAAAACAGCGAGTCCCGATTTACCCGGTGATTGGTCGGGTGCATATATATCGGTTGAAACCAAAGACTATCCGGAGCAGCTCACTGTAAACATTGAGAGCCAGTTTGGATACAATCCGCAGTTCACGTTTCAGGACTTTGTTACTTCGGAGCGAAGCACAACGGATTGGCTGGGCTACGACAATGGATTGCGCACACGCACGGGTAACGATATAACGGCACCTAATTTGACTCCTTCAACCTACCAACAAATGGTGGCGCTGGGGTTGGGTGATTATTACAATTCGATGGGGATTAACGGTTGGACCGATGGTAATGCGTTGGCCGATACTTACTTCCGAATGGGGCTTGTGCAGCTTGGTTTGTTGCCGGCGGCATTGGTGAATGATCAAACTGCTTATCAAGAGGCGTTGGCTTCATACAACTCCAACTACAAGCCTCAGGCGTATCGCACGATAAATCCGAATAACACCGATTACAACAATGGGTTTTCAAATAACTGGACCACAAAGTTCAGGAAGGCTCCTTTGTCGTTTTCTCAGAATGCAAGTTTTGGTGACCAGCGCACACTCTTCGGTAGACCGCTCGGATTTTTTGTGGGTATTCGATATGGTAACAGTTACCGCTACGATCCGGACGGTATCTCCCAGCGTATTCTGAACGAAGAACAGGGCTATCGCGTTGAAACTTCCGATCAAACGTTAATGAGTCGCGAAACCCATTCATGGAGCGGACTTTTGAACTTGGCTTACAAGCTCAACGACAACAACAAGATTTCTCTGTTGTTTATGCCGAATATTATAGGTAACAACGACGTAGCGGCATTTACCAATGTTCCTCGAGTGGAAGATGGGATTATTCTGGATGATGAATTAACAGCCAGAAGAAACATCTTCTACGAACAACGCAAGCAACTCATTTATCAGTTTTCTTCGAGCCATTACATTCCGGCGAAAAAGGTTAAGATTGAAAGTTCGGCTTCGTATACAGATGGCTCTTCTGTTGCACCCGACTTCCGAACAACCGAATATCAGTTCTTCCGTCAAGATCCAAACAGCATAGGTTTTTATCCAACCGTTGGTGATGGTATTCGAAGGTTTTACCGCTACTTGGATGAGAACTTGTTGGATGCGCGTATAAGCGCTGAAATCCCGCTCAGCAATAAACCCGGAGGAGAATCAAACAAGCTTAAAATTGGTGGCGCTACTCTCTACAATTATCGTAAAATCGACAATGAAGAGTATCGCGTATTGCTTGGAAATGGCGCTGTCCCAACGTTGCAGTCAACGGATATTGATGGTTACATGCTCGATCGATTCACGATGACCGATAGTCTGATCGACTTTTATTACATTTCATTGGATGAAGATCGCAACCACAGCTTTGGGCGCAGCCGAGTGGACGCTGCGTTTGCAATGGTTACCTGGGATTTGACGCCGTCGCTGAAGTTCTCAGGAGGAGCGCGTGCCGAGCATACATCAATCTTCACGGATGTAGACAAATTTTACCGCGAAGGCTATGTGCGCGATGATCCGCGACGTGCAAACGTTCCGAATTTCCCGAATGTAAACGCCGTCGATATCAATGAGTGGGATTTCTTGCCAAGCGGCAGTCTTATTTACAAGCTGGAGTCAGCTAAGTTTGAGCGTGTGAATCTGCGTTTGAACTACAGTCGTTCGCTGGCTCGCCCGAGTATTCGAGAGCTAAACGACGCAGCGATACTCGATAACGAATTCCGTCAGTTTATCTATGGTAACTCTGATTTGAAAATCGCGGAGGTTACGAACTATGACTTCCGCGCTGAAACCTATTTCAGGAACGGTGATAATCTTTCTGCGAGTCTGTTCTATAAGGACTTTACCAATCATATCGAAATGGGTTTTGGTAATGTGGGTATCACGTGGGAGAACGTACCGGAGTCGAGCGTAATTGGTGTGGAGTTAGAAGGAAAGAAAGACATTGGAAAGTATTTCGAGTTTCGTGGTAACGTCACGCTGGTGAAGTCTGAATCGCAGTTTGTGCGTAAAGATTTTAGTATTGTTGACGGTAAGAAATTCTATCTGCCTATTGACACCATTTATCGCCCCATGTTTGGACAAGCACCTTATTTGGTGAATGCCATGCTTTCGTATAAGGCCGACTCTTTAGGGTTAACCGCTACACTTAGTTATAACGTGCAAGGAGAGCGCTTGGTAATTACGGGAGCATTTAAAGGATGGGCCGATGTGTATGAATTGCCTCGCCACTTGCTCGACTTTAAAGTATCGAAGAAACTGGGGAGTCATATCACAGCAAGCTTAACGGTGCGCGATATACTGAATGCGCCGGTGTTGAGAGCGTATGATTTGCCCACAGGCTGGTTTGATTTCGATCGATTCCGATACGGTACTACTTATCTGCTGAGTATTGGCTATAAACTTTAGAATATCCCATGAAGAAACTCATTTCCATTCTATTCTTTCTTGCGGTTAGTCTGCATTCCATGGCCCAATTGGAAGGGCTTTTCATTGAGAAGTATTATGTTTCGGATTCACTCGATGCTACGGATGTCATAGGAGGTGATTTGCTGGAGGGAGAAGTTACCTACAGGGTGTTTCTCGATCTTGCCCCCGGCTCACGCGTGCTTTCGGTGTTTGGCGACACGGATCATCCTTTTTTCGTGGGTAGTACGCGTCGGTTTTTTAATAATGTCGATGGTGCTTCTTTTGGCTACGATATACCTAAGGTTTCTTATGAATCGAATACGGTGGCATTGGATAGTTATATCACGCTCGGACAAAACGGTTTTCAGGGATTAAAAAATTACTTCGGCGTTCCGAAGTCGCAGGATACCGACGGTTCTTTCGTTGGAGGTATCAATAACGATGGTGGAAGCGAAGTGATTGACGGAGGTTTGCTCACCAATGATGATGCGAGTGCAGGTGTGCCCTTAACTGAGGCCGATGGTATGGATACCTTGAATTTGGCGATAGCCAATTGGTTTTCGTTTGGTATCGTTGATTTCGCGAGTGGTGCCGATACCTCGATTTTCAGTTTCGATGCTGTTGACTCCTTGTTTCAAAGCAATCAGTTTGTTCTGCAGTGCGAAGGAGTGTATGGTGTTGATCCCGATACCAACCAGGTTCTTGTTGCCCAACTTACAACACCGGGTGAACTGTCTCTGCGTCTGAATGCGCAAATACTGAATGCTTCCGGCGATACCATCACGTATGTGGGAACGAATGTGGTTAATCAACCCAATACGTTCTTCGCGCCGTTTTTGGTGTATCCGCAAGTGTGTGGCTGTATAGATCCTGCTTACATTGAGTTCAGCCCTGACTTCGCCTGTTCACAAGATGGAGCGTGCCAAACTCCTGTGGTCTTTGGATGCATGGACTCATTGGCCTGCAATTATGACCCGCAAGCCAATTTTCAAATTGATAATCTGTGTTGTTATCCCGGATTTTGCCAAGAGCGCGATCTAGAGGAGGTTTGTCCTCAATTGAAGGGAGCATCGTTCGACTTTAAAATTTTTCCCAATCCGGTTACCGATCAATCATTCATACAGGTGATCAGCGGTG
>JBILIX010000190.1:0-4805 GCA_044368835.1 Flavobacteriales bacterium
TTGATATACTTTGTTCCAGGTTTTGCCTCCGTCGGCGGTTTTCAGAATGACGGCATTCGATTGTTCGATATCTGCGTCCGATGCAGCGCAAACCATTCCATTGTTCTTATCAAACATTTTTATATCGAAGAGCATGCTGCAGTCATTGCTCATACTGGTCGAAGTCCAGGTAAGTCCGCCATCATGCGAAACCATTATGTTGGCCGGCGATCCTACACGGCCAACGGCATAGACATGAACCTTGTAGTCGGTTTTGCCATGGTTGATGTAGGGTTCCTGCACCATGTCGATGGCGCAAAGTCCTTTTACATATGGCCCGGAATAGGGGACAGGGCTCCATGTTTTTCCGCCATCGGTTGTGCCGTAGAGTGGAATGGTATCGGTCACGTTCGGGAAATAATCCGTGCCAACCGTTCCTGCAAACCCGCGCAAACTGTCCACAAAAGCGATGCAGCGGAAGAAAGTCCCTTTCTTTTCGAGCTGCTTTTCCCAGGTTGCGCCTGCGTTACGCGTGTGATAGATACTGCCGTAACCATTCACATACCAGCCCTCGCTTTCATTGATGAAGGTTATGTCGTCTTGCTTGCCCGGATAGGCAGCGGTGTTGAGTTTTTTCCATCCTTGGGTAGTCTGCGCGGGTGGGTTTTGAATGGATAAAATTTCATTGCTCCATTTAACGGCTGAAAAGCCCACTTCGGGGTTGTACTCGTCAAACAATTGCTGTATCTGTCCATTTACAAACTTGTTATACGCTTCCTGCATAGTTCCCGATTTGGCAAAATAATGATCGGTAAGAGGATAGGTCATCAACGTTGCGTTGCCCGGATGAAAGTGATTTACCGTGTTTACAATTTGCTGGTGATCAGCTCTTGAAAATGCTTGAAAATCAGACTCGCCGAATTGCACCAACACTTTCGCCGTGGTGTTTTTCCAATTTTCTAAATGCGGGTAGTCCTGAATTTGACGCCAGTATTCTGCATTCCTCGAGTATATCTTTCCGTTTCCATCATACTCCCAGCTCGCTCGCAATACACTGTCGGCTATCGGATCTTTGGCCATGTCTTCCAATTTTTCTTTCTTCACGAAATAGCGATAGTTCAGATCGTACTGAGCAATAACCGATTGTTCTACTTCGATAGGGTTCATTCCTGCCAAGGCATTTTGAACTCGGTACATTTCGATTTGATATTCAAACCAAGACTTGGCCGTTGTTCCATACACCACAACACCTGCAACTTGATGCTTGGCGCTGATGGCCGGAGCAACAATCCCACCCATCGAATGTCCAACGATGATGATTTGGTTGGTATCCACATAAGGTAATGTCTTCAGCTTTTTCAGACCGACTTCAAAGTTCTCAACTTCGTCCATCAAATCACACGATTCGCAAGGCGGAGTGTTTTGGCTGTCGCCTAACCCACTTTTCTCAATTCTCATGGTAACATAACCGGCGTCAACATAGGCATCCACAATGCGCTTGTATGGATGTTCATTGGGCAAATCATCGATGCTGCTGCACGTGTAACCCGGAATGAATAACATCGCCGGCATTTTCTCTTTTTTGAAGGGCTTGTTGATGATGACCCGCAGTTGGCCTCCACGAAAATCGGCCTGATCATAGAGCACTTCGGCATTGTCGTCGGTTTCGTATGCGCGGGCCACGGCTGCAGCTTTTAGTTTAATCTTCTTCTTACCACGCTGTACTTCAACGGTAACTTCTTCGCCCGGTTTGTGCTCTAATAAGTATCTTTGAAACTGCTCCACCGACTCGATAGGTCGGTTGTCGATGCTGAGTATTAGGTCGTTTTCCTGGAGCTTCAGTGCTGTACTCGTGGCTGTTACAACTTGCAGGACTTTACATCCCGATATGCCGTGCTCTGTCGCATATTCGAGCTGCGCTCCAAAGCGCACCTTGCGAGCAAGTTGTCCGTTCGCAGCGAAAGCGGTCATGAAAGCCGCCATAAAGAGTATGTTCCGCATCATCGTGGATTTTCCGGCGAAGGAAAGACCACGTGCTCGACTGCAATTGTCACAAATTGCTTTTTTTGATTGCGCCGGGTGTTTGACCAAATGTGCTTTTGAACGCCTTGGTAAACGATTGCACATTAAAGTAACCGAAACGAATAGCAGTTTCAAGAATGTCGCGGCCTTGCATCAGCTCTAGTCGGGCCTGTTCCAATCGCATTCTTTTCTGATATTGATAAGGAGAAATTCCGAACGTGTTTTTGAAAACCCGCAGGAAGTGGTATTTGGAAATCCCGATTTGAAGTGAAAGTTCCTCGAGCGAAGGGTTGTCCATGATGTGCGCATCGAGGTGGGATTTGGCATCGAGCATCGCCCTGAAAACTTCTTCGTTGGTCACTTCTTTCTTGAAGCTCATTTTGCTCAGGTGATCAAAAACAAAGCGTTGGTCGGTAATAATCGATTCGGCAAGGCTGTAGAAGAGTTCGTTTTGCTGCAGGTCGTTGCGGAAAATTCCGGTCTTTATTTTTGAATTGATATCGTTCAGCGTATAGCCGAGACTTGTGTTCTTGACGTTGTATCGATTCACGAAGAATTGGTCGGAGAGCAAAAACTCCTTCAGGTCGGAACCGCTGACATCATGGTATTGAGCTACCTCGGAAATGATTTGTGGTGAGATGTCGATGCAAAGCCCTTGCACCGGAACGCTGTTGTTGATATGAACTACCGAATGCGTGAAGTCGTTGCCAATAATATATTCACCTTCTTTGACTGTGTATTTCTTACCGTTCGCATAATAGACTTCACGGCCCGAGGCCACGTACTTCACTCCGAGTCCTGCAAACGGCACTTCAGCTTCAATCTTCGAAATCTTCGAAAATCGAATCTCGTTCTTGGTCTCGTCTTTATATACAGTCAGATTCATATTACAATTACACTCAACTTTTTGTCACTCGTCCCTCGTCCCTCGCCCTTCGTCCTTCGCCCTTCGCCCTTATTCCCTCACCAACGTCACATACCCCGCCCGACTTTCACCTTCCTGCCCATCGCGGGGTTGAAGCACCCAGTAATAGGTTGCGGAAGGTGAATCGTCGCCATTCCAACCTTGCGACAGATTTTCGGTGGCGAAAACCTCGACACCCCAGCGATTGAAAATCGTGAGGGTCCACTTGCCCGGAAATTCTTCGAAGGGAACAAACCGATCATTGTCACCATCGCCGTTGGGCGTGAAGATGTTGGGGAGTGTTACGGTGCCGTCGCTTTCGATGAAAACAAAAGCTGAAACGGTGTCGACACAACCGGTGGAGTTGATTACTACGAGTTCAACCGGGTAACTGCCGGGAATAGGGGGGAAGAGCACCGTTGGAGTTTCAACGCTAGCTGTGTTTGGAGACACCTCTCCGAAATTCCATTGCCATTGCACAATCGCATCATTGCTCTCGGGATAGAAGGTTATCTGAGTGTCATTTATTGTGGTAGGTTGAGGAGAGGCCGTGAAAACCGCTTGAGGTGGCGGTATTACTTCAATGTATTGTTGGTAGACAGTATCGTAGGTGCAGCCATTTTCAAAGGTTACACGGATGTCTATGGAATACAAACCACTTTCGGTAAACACATGTGTTGGATTGCATTCTTCAGCGGTGTTGCCGTCACCGAAATCCCATTCGCATGCAATGCTCGGAGTTGGAGTAACATGATTGAATTGCACAGTCAGCGGTTCACAGCCCAATTGTGTCGAGGCTTCAATCTCGGGAGTAATAGATGGGGGCAGTGAAACTTCAATTTGAGATCCTGCGCAAATGGAATCGTTTTGAAAGGCGATAAACTGATAGGTTCCATCCGACAAATTCAAATCGCTCCATGCTAATTGACTATTTGTTTGCGAGGAAAGAGCAACGCCGTTGTAGTACCATTGAACGTATTCTGCGAGTGTGTCGGAAGTGCCTAAGAGCGTGAGATCATCGGCACAATAGCTTCCTACGGTTTCTATGCTGCTGAATAAACTGGTTTCATTTAGCAGTAAATTATCAATCCAGAAATAGGGAAAAGCCGTATTGGTAATTAAATCTATAGTGAAATCTGAAGGCACTTCGCAAGGGCCTCCAATCATAACGGATTGAATGTCTGTATCCGGGGTAAATTGAATCGTAATCGTTTGCCAGGTTTCGTCGGCAGTATACGAGGTGCTGCCCAGTTCTACCCATTCGTCGAGCACATCAGGACAACCCAACTCAATGCCCATGGGATCAAGAGTTATGGGCCATTGCGGACACGAAGAACTGCCGAAAATGGTGATGTCTACAGGACCATAGAAAACACCTGATGAATTGAAACCACCATCCCATGATGATCCTGCCAAACTCATTTGAATCGTATACTCCACGCCTGCTTCCATCGGGGCGAGCAAGCACCCTCCAATATATTCATTGTAGGTGATTAATTCAGAACCAGAAAGATCGACAGGGTAGGTGGCAATTACAAAACCGGCTACACCTTCACCATCTGGCACGGGTATAGGAATAATGTTATCCCAGAGGGCTCCGGGTATATTGAGGAAATAGTCGCTAGTTGCGATTGTAGCTTGCTCCCAAGTATCGGAGCATGAGAGTTCTCCAAGGGTTATTGGCAAGCAGTCATACACTTCAAATGAAGGATTTGGAATCAAGGACGTTACACTCGATACAGAGGTGCATTCACAATCTTCACTGTCGTTGAGGTCAATCAAACCATCGTTGTCGTCATCTACTCCATTGGTGCAAATTTCTTGGGCACACATGGTCCCCAAACACACCAGCATGAGGAACATGCATGCTATGGAATCTTTCAATGTTTTCTTGTTTTGC
>JBILIX010000384.1:0-4801 GCA_044368835.1 Flavobacteriales bacterium
GACCCGTAATGCTAGCCGGGGTAGATGGCAAACGCGTGAGCGATGCCGTGCGCGTTGATGTTCCTCCGCAGCTGTTTACCGCCTGTACCGATAAAGTTCCCGTTGTAAACGTGCTCGACACGTTCAGTACAATCGAGTTGCCGTTGTTCGTCACGATCGTGCAACCCGCCGGAACGGTCCAGTTGTAACTCACAGCGCCGCTAACAGCCGTTACCGAATATGTAAACTGACCGCCACCACACAAGTTGGTTGTCTGGCCTACCATTGCAGATGGCGTTACAGGGTTCTTGCTCAAGGCCAGCGTGCGCGCTGCGCTTTGGCCGCAGCTGCTCACAGCACGTACCGACAATGTGCCACTCACAAAGGCAGCACCAATGCTTAGCGAGATACTGTTGGTTCCCTGACCGGAAGCGATCGTGGTATTGGTAGGCGCAGTCCACAAGTAGCTCGATGCTCCAGGAACAGCAGCAATGGTATAGGTCAATACGGTGCCACTGCATACATTATTAACCGCACCGCTGATGGTGCCCGGTGTGCCTGGTATGTTGTAAACCATCAAGGTGCGCAGTGTGCTCAATCCAAAACAGTTTTGTGATTGAACACTCAACGCTCCGCTTGCACCAAAGTTGGCAGCAAACGAAACGGAAACCGTTTGGGTGCCCTGACCCGATACGATGGTAGCGTTGGTTGGGGCTGTCCACTGATAACCGGAAGCAGCAGCTACTGCAGTGCAGGTAAAGGTCTGTGTGCTGCCCGCACATACATTGGTTGTAGGGCCGGTAATTGCTGAGGGAGCCGTTGGAATTGTTGTGATGGCAAACACCGAACGGCTGAACACCGCGCTTGTGCCGCATGGGCCTACCGCGCGCACGCGCAGGTTGCCCGTTGCGTAGGTAGAACTGATGCTCAGCGTGATGCTGTTGGTTGTAGAGCTACCCGTAGCACCCGTTGGCAAGGTCCATTGGTAAGACGTCGCTCCCGATACGGCAGGTGTCGTAAACACATTGCCCGTTGAGTTGCGGCAAACACCGTAAGGACCGTTGATGGCTGTTGGGGCGGCCTGCGTTTGGTTGTTATTACCCACTGTGGCTGAAGCTGTGCCCTGGCAACCGTTGGCAGTTGTAATAGTAACACTGTAACTTCCGATGGCCACATTGCTTAAGTCTTCTGTGGTTAGGCCGTTACTCCATAAGAACGTATAGGGCGCTAATCCGGAGGTCACCGTGAGGTTAACACTTCCATCACTCACTCCGGAGCAGGTTACATTGCCGGCAACTGCTGTTGCACTCACTGAGCAACAACCTTCGTTGGTTGTACCCGAGCAGTTTTCGTCGATTGTGTTGCCACATACCTCCGAAGCACCAGGGTTGATAGCGTTGTTACCATCGTTACAGTCGGTACTGTTGCTTACGAAGCCCGAAGGTTGTGTGCAAGCAACTGTTGTAGATGCCGCATTTCCATAACCATCGCCGTCGGCATCGGCGTAGAACGTGCTACCTACTCCTTCGTTGATTTGTCCGTCGCAGTCGTCGTCAGCTGTATTGCAGATTTCAGTAGCTGCCGGATTGATAGCGTTGTTGCCATCGTTACAGTCGGAGCTGTTGCTTACAAAACCAGTTGGCTGCGTGCAAGCAACGGTGCTTGAAGCAGCGTTACCGTAACCATCGCCGTCGGTATCAGCGTAGAACGTGCTACCTACTCCTTCGTTGATTTGTCCGTCGCAGTCGTCATCAGCTGTATTGCATACTTCTGTCGCTTCAGGGTTGATAGCAGAGTTGCTATCGTTACAGTCGGAGCTGTTGCTTACAAAACCAGTTGGCTGCGTGCAAGCAACGGTGCTTGAAGCAGCGTTACCATAACCGTCACCGTCGGTGTCAGCGTAGAACGTGGTACCTACTCCTTCGTTGATTTGTCCGTCGCAGTCGTCGTCAGCAGTATTGCAGATCTCGGTGGCTGCAGGATTGATAGCATTGTTAGCGTCATTACAGTCGGTGCTGTTGCTTACGAAGCCCGAAGGTTGTGTGCAAGCAACTGTTGTTGATGCAGCATTTCCATAACCGTCACCATCGGCATCAGCGTAGAACGTGCTACCTACTCCTTCGTTGATTTGTCCGTCGCAGTCGTCATCAGCAGTATTGCAGATTTCAGTAGCCTCAGGATTGATAGCGTTGTTGCCGTCGTTACAGTCGGTGCTGTTGCTTACGAAGCCCGCAGGTTGTGTGCAAGCAACTGTTGTTGATGCCGCATTTCCATAACCATCGCCGTCGGTGTCAGCGAAGTAGGTAGAGCCACCAACACCTTCATCAATCTGACCATTACAGTTATCATCGATGCCGTTGCATGTTTCAACGGGAGCAGTTACCCGCAAGGAGAATGTACCTGTTGTTGCATTGTATCCACCTGCTTGAATAAAGTATGTCTGTCCCAGTGTAAGTGCACCGCATGGAATCACAATAAGAGACTTGAAGTTGGTCGAAGAAATGTCATCGTTGCAGTACAAGAGCGATCCGCCGCAAGCAGCATAAACCGCAAGACGTGTATCGCTCAGCGTGCCTCCCGCAAAATCAGAAGAAATTGTTACCGGACCACCAGTGTAGGTAAACTTAAACCAAACATCCTTCATTTGAGTGGCCCCGCCACAGGTTGGGTTTGCTCCCTCCTGACAAGTGCCAACGTTGGTAGTTGAGGTCGCTGTGCCATTTACAGCGAGTAGTGCGGCACCAGCACATAAATCATTTGCCGGTCCGAAGGTGCAGGTTCCATTGTCTTGATTTGCAAGAGCATTGTAATTACAAGCAGTTGGATTGGTGCAGCCGAACACCTGCCCTATCGGATAACAGAAGGTGTGTGATGCGCTAAATGCATAGCTGGCAGTGGTCATGGTAACCAATGTGGTCCCTGTAGCATTGTCGGTAATGAAATAATTACCGGCTCCTTGGCCGCAACCACTTCCTGAAATACCATCTCCGTAAGAGTCATTAATTACAAACGTGTAGCATTCGGTAGCAAGACAAACGGGTATTGTATAGGTTTGCTCATTGCCATAACCCGCACCGCTGTGAACGATGTTGTTGCCGGCGTCTTTGATTTGCCAGCTGATTTCACCACCATAGCAATCGGTCTCTAGCGTAATAGTTGCATTGTTCACTCCATTCACCAAATAATAGGAAGATGTCTGGCTATTATTCACAGTGTTTCCGTCGGCCTGGCCATTTACAGCTGTAATTGTAGCGGTAAATGTGAAAGAACCTCCACCATAATTCACACTTGGAAGTGTGATGTTTTGTGAAGCACCGGTAGCCAGCGAACCTGTCCAATTGTAATTCTGCGCAGCCTGCCCTGAAATTTGGTAGGTAATCGCCATGCTCGTAAGCGTGGTAGTACCTGCATTCAAAATTTGAATTTGAGGTGTAACTGCAGAAGAGCAGCTTGAACCTACGGGGCTAATGATAGCGCTAAGCACACCATCGAGAGCAGGCAAGGTGTATAGTGGAGCTCTCCAAATACCGCGGCCATAGGTAGAAGCTGTAATGGTGTTGGTACCCAATTGCACATCCAAATCGACCACCTCTGCATTCGGAAGAGCATTCATGTAGGGAACGAAGTTGCCCAATACATCATCACGGTAGAAAACACCGGCATCCATGCCCACGTAGATACCGTTGTTAGTGCCGGGCTGGAATGCAACCACGTTGGCCGGAAGGTTGGGCAACGATCCTGAGATGTTGGTCCAGTTAGTTCCTCCGTTCGCTGTGTAGTATATCTTCTGTCCTGCAGAATAGTTGGAATACGTCACCCATACCTTGTTTGGATCTGTATTGTGGATGCAAAACGAGGTAATGAAGGAACCTTGCATGCCAGCTACTTGCGTGAAATTAACGGCATTATCAGTGCTCTTGAAAAGAGCCCCGCCTTTGGACGCATAAACAATGTTCGTGTTGGATGGAGCAACTGCGATGTAATTGCAATCACCTGTACCGCCGAATGCCGCCGACGCCGTGAAGGTTGTTCCTCCATCAAGCGACTTGAATACAAGCGACTTTCCCACATAAATATGGTTCTGATTTGGACCTAACACATAGGGAGTAACCCAAGCACCATCTTCATCTTCATTGGCACCACCACTTCCGACAATGTTGCTGAAGCTAGCTCCTCCGTTGGTACTCTTGAAGATAGAGCCATAATACAACGCACCATACATGATGCTTGCATTGGAAGCATTGATTTGACAATCCATGCCATCGCCGCCAATTGGGCGAGTATGGGTACCACCGTTCTTCAGGTTGGTTCCGTTGTCTTGCCATCCAGAAATTACGACGTTGTTGTTGGTACCTGCAACACTCAAACGATAGATTTGAGCAATGGGAAGGTTACTAGAAATATCACTAAACGATGTGCCACCATTTGATGTCATGAATACGCCACCATCGTTACCAACCAGCAATCGGGTTGAATTCGGAACAAAGTGAATAGCGTGAATATCAGCATGCACATAAGGTGCACCACCGCCACCATACCAGTGACCAATGAGTGAGAAATTGGTTCCGCCATTGGTAGATCTCCATACGTTTACACCACCGATTACAATGGTATTCGCGTTGGTCGGATCAGCTGCAATGCGCAGGTCATACCAACCTTGTCCGCCGGTTGTAGCTGTTGCCGAAGTATCCCAATTGAGGTAGTTCGGATTCGTACCTGTCATCTGAGTGAACGATGTTCCACCATTGGTCGACTTCCATACGCCCAGCAATCCTGAGTCATTTCCGCTGGCCAATACGTACACGACGTTAGCGTCTGCGGC
>JBILIX010000191.1:0-4798 GCA_044368835.1 Flavobacteriales bacterium
GATGTTCTCACGCAAATCAGGCAGGTAATTTTCCTCCAGGAACTGAAGTACCTTTTCATTGTACTTAGGACCGATGGTCTTCCAATCGATGTTGGCATCTAAATGCGGTACAAGGCTCAACACGTAGAACGATTCGCAGCCTTCAGGAGCGATACTTTCATCGGTAATCGTAGGCATATGCAGGTAAAGAGAGAAATCTTCGGGCAACGTCTTAGCGTTGAAGATGTCTTTGAGCAAGCCTTTGTAGCGTTCGCCGAGTATAATATTGTGGTGAGCCAGTTTACTATCCGTATAACGCTTCTTCGTTCCGAAGTAAATTACTACCAGCGAATTGCTGTACTGCAAGTTATCAAAGTATAAATCGACCTTTTTCGGACGATTGTGCTTCTTGATGAGATTCTTATAGGTGAAAGCAACATCTGAGTTCGATACGAGCACATCCGTTTTGTGCACGGTGCCATCCATCAATTTAACGCCTGCCGCTCTTCCGTTTTCAATGAGTATTTCTTCGATCTCCGTATTCAGTTTAAGTTTTCCGCCCAATTCCACGAAGAGCTTACCCAAGGCTGCCACGGCAGCACCCGTTCCTCCGCGTGCATAATGTACTCCCCACTCCTTTTCAAATTGAATAATGAGGGCCATAATAGAAGGTGTATCAAATGGATTCCCCCCAACCAGCAGCGGATGAAAAGAGCATATGCGACGAATGAACTCATCCTTCACATAACGCGCCGCGTAATGATACATTGGCAAGAAGGTGTTCGTCTTGATGATGTCCGGCATAATGCGCATCATGTCGCCTACATTCAAAAAAGGCCGTTCAGTATGCGGATGAAAACGTTTGAAGACCTCTTCCGTGCTTTTAACAAAGCGCTCAAAGCCATCAACATCAGACGGGCTGAACTTGGCGACTTCCTTTTTCGCCATTTCCAAATCGCGGTAATAGTTGTAAGGCTCCCCTTTCTCATTGAAAATGCGGTAAAATGGATCGAGCGCAATGAGGTCGAAATAATCTTCCCGCTTCTTTCCGGCCAGAGCGAATAGCTCGTCAAACATATAGGGCGCAGTCATAACGGTAGGGCCACCATCGAACTTGAATCCGTTGATTTCGTACTGATAGCCACGGCCACCTACTTTGTCGCGTTTGTCGTAGAGGGTCACGTCATGACCGGCAGCTGCGAGGCGTATTCCGGCAGACAATCCGCCAAATCCGGCGCCTATTACTACAATCTCTTTTTTCGCTTTCATCATCTTAGATTGAATTAGGAGAAATGATACTCATGTCGGGAGCAAGGTTGCATTGATACCAAATGGCCGGCAGCTGTTTCAGCTTGCCCCATTTGGAAACATTGGCACGACCTGAAAAGACATCGTAACCACGTTTTTCGATATCGTTTAAAATCCCTTTATAAAATGTTGCCGCTGCAGCTATGGACATTCGACCATCTGCATTGAGCATGGCAATTCCCGGCCAAGACTCTTCATAAATACTGCGCGTTCGGGCAATCTGAAACTTCATCATCGCAATCCACGCCTCATCCACTATACCGTGCTTAAAATGAGCATCGGTTATTCCGAATTGTTCTAATTCGTTTTGCGGCAGGTAAATGCGACCTCGTTTATAATCCTCCGCTATATCGCGAAGAATGTTGGTGAGCTGCAAGGCCACACCCAATTTCACGGCATAGCGAATGGCCTTTTCATTAGAGTATCCAATGATGTGCATACTCATGAGCCCCACTGTGGAAGCAACCCCGTAACAGTAATCAGCCAAGTTTTCGAAGTCGGCATAGTGATGGGTGCGGATATCGCGCGAAACACCATCGATTAACTGCAAGGCATAGCACGCAGGTATCCGATATTCTTGACGGGTGTTGGCCCAAGCAATCGATACAGGATCATTGAACCGAGGACAAATGCCAAGGCTTTGATCTCGCCATGCCAATAAATCATCATCGTTCACTCCAGTTGCATTGTCTACAATATCGTCGGTTGTCCTACAAAACGCATAGAGTGCACGAACGGCATTCCGCTTTTGAGGACTCAACAGAGCAGAAGCCATGTAAAATGACTTGCTGTGAATGGCCGTAATGTTTTTGCAGTACGAATAAGCCACATTGAGCGAATCGCCCAAATGGTAGTGCGGCAGCGTGTTGCCTGCATCATGCGGCTTTGCGCTCAGCGCTCTCTCGAAGAGATTTTGGTCCCAGTTAACTGCTAACATATCCCGTAGTGTAGGATTGGATTCTGAGTTACAACAACAAGTAGCGGTTAATTGTTCAGATAGAGCGGATTTGGCTCAAAAGCAATCCGAATTGAAGTCAAATCTTTTTTTTCAAGAACCGATGTATGTTTTGATTGTTTAAGCGTCGCGGCTAACTATCTTGCGGCCGCTAATTTTGAAACTACCCCACTTACGATATGAGCGAAAAAGCGAAACTGATACTGGAAGGAAAAGAGTATGAACTTCCAGTTGTGATAGGCACTGAAAACGAAAAGGCCATCGACATCAGCAAACTGCTGGAAACAACCGGATACATTACCCTAGATACCGGATTTAAAAACACCGGTTCTACCAAAAGCGCTATTACCTTTTTGGATGGCGACAACGGTATTTTGTGGTATCGCGGTTATCCAATTGAACAGCTTTCTGAATACGCATCTTTCCTGGAAGTAGCCTACCTCGTTATTTACGGTGAGCTACCGACGCAAAAAGAACTGGATTACTTCCAGCGTAGCATCAGCCACCACACGTTGGTGCACGAAGACATGAAGCGATTCTACGAAGCGTATCCAACAGGCGCTCACCCAATGGGGGTATTGTCGTCGATGATTGCCAGCATGTCTACGTTCTATCCGGAGTCGCAAAACCCGAATCGTCCGTTCAAAGACATCGAACTGACCATGCACCGCCTGATAGCCAAAATGGCTACACTCGCTGCTCAAGCCAACAAGGTGAGCATCGGTCACCCCATCATGTATCCGAAAAACAGCTACAGCTACACGCAGAACTTCTTGCACATGATGTTCGCATTGCCAACGGCCGATTATGAAATTGATCCGGTGGTGGATGATGCATTGAACAAGTTGCTCATACTTCACGCAGACCATGAGCAAAACTGCTCTACGTCGACTGTACGTATTGTAGGCTCTTCACAATCTAACCTCTACTCTTCTATTTCAGCCGGTATTGCAGCCTTGTGGGGTCCTCTTCACGGCGGCGCAAACCAAGCAGTAATTGAAATGCTCGAGCGCATCAAGAACGATGGCGGCGATGTGCAGAAGTGGGTTGACAAGGCAAAAGATAAGAACGACTCCTTCCGTTTAATGGGCTTCGGTCACCGCGTATACAAGAACTTCGATCCACGCGCGAAAATCATCAAGAAGGCTTGCGACGATGTATTGAACCGTTTGGGTATTCACGATCCGGTTCTCGATATCGCCAAGCAATTGGAAGAGGTGGCTCTTAAAGATCCGTACTTCATCGAGCGCAAGTTGTATCCAAACGTAGACTTCTACTCAGGTATCATCTACCGTGCTATCGGTATTCCGACCGAAATGTTCACCGTAATGTTCGCATTGGGTCGTTTACCGGGCTGGATCGCTCAGTGGAAAGAAATGATTGAGCACGGTGAGCCAATTGGTCGTCCACGTCAGGTGTACACCGGCTCTACCAAGCGCGATTATGTGCCTATCCCAAAGCGCGGTTAATCTAATTATTCGGCATGGACAACGGTAAAGTAAGCGTAACGGCCCAAGGAGGCATTGCAACTATTTCCTTCTTTCACCCGCAGAGCAATTCATTGCCCGGAGCGCTGCTTCGTGAGTTGGGTGATACCATCACGCAGGTAAGCTGCGATCCTGCTGCAGTAGTCATCGTGCTTCGAAGTGAAGGTGAAAAGGCTTTCTGCGCAGGAGCTAGTTTTGATGAGCTCATTGCTATCGAAGACTTGGAAGGAGGCACCCGATTTTTTAGCGGGTTCGCCCATGTAATCAACGCCATGCGCAAGAGCAGCAAGCTCATAATCGGCCGCATTCACAGCAAAGCTGTTGGTGGTGGTGTGGGTTTGGCTTCCAGCGTTGACTATTGTTTTGCTACTTCTCAGGCATCTATAAAACTGAGTGAGTTGGCCGTGGGCATTGGCCCATTCGTCGTTGGACCAGCAGTTCAGCGCAAGATGGGACTTTCTGCCATGTCGCAACTTGCCATCAACGCCACCGAATGGCAGTCGGCTCAGTGGGCCAAGGAAAAGGGATTGTACAACGAGGTATTCGACACCGTAGAGGCCATGGACCAAGCAATCGATACGCTGGCTCAACGGTTGGTCAACTCGAACCCCGAAGCCATGGCCGAACTGAAAAAGATCTTCTGGCAAGGCACCGAAAACTGGGATCAATTGCTCGTGGAGCGTGCCGGCATCAGCGGCCGACTGGTGTTGTCGGATTTCACTCGAAATGCGATTTCGAAGTTCAAGAGCAAGAGCTGAGGTAATAGGTCACAGGTAATAGGTTATAGGTTATCGAGTATCCGCATACCGATGAAGTTGATATAGCATATATTTACCCCCACAACCTATCACCTATCACCTATCACCTATCACCTATCACCTATCACCTATCACCTATCACCTTAAGTCTTAAGTCTTGCCACCAACCCTCAACCGAAAACTCGTAGAAGTCTGCTACACACCCGGGCAGTACCACCTGTATCAGGAAGATTTTGATATTGTAGTAGTGATTGATGTGCTGAGGGCTACTAGCGCGATAACGACCGCTTTACATCGCGGAGTGGAAAAGA
>JBILIX010000192.1:0-4766 GCA_044368835.1 Flavobacteriales bacterium
AACGATCACATCACTTCCAATCTTTTAAAGGGTTGTGTCGACGCTCTTACAGACTGTGGCGTAAGCAGCAAAAACATACTTGTTGCCCATGTTCCGGGAAGCTTCGAATTAGCTTTGGGTGCTCACATGCTTTTTGACAATCACAAGCCGGAAGCGGTCATCTGTTTGGGGTGTGTGATTCGCGGGGAAACAGCTCATTTTGATTTTGTCAGTCAGGCATGTGCCAATGGAATACAACAGCTTGCCTTACAAACTGGCAAACCCGTGATATTTGGTGTGCTTACCGACGACACAGAAGAGCAATCCATTGCTCGCAGTGGCGGCAGCAAAGGAAATAAAGGCACAGAGGCTGCCATCACGGCCATCAAGATGATAGGCCTTCAGCGAGAATTGGAAAATAATAACTGGTAATACGGAGCGTTTTCTAAACCTCCATTTCCTGAAACGACAACTCTTCTTTACCTTTCTTGGTAAGTCTATAACCAGAGTTGTTCTTATTCATGATGTAACCATCGAGATACAAATTCGCAACGCGTTCACCGAGCTGCGCGCTTCGGGTTGAAGAAGCGTCATCATGTTCTATTCTACTCCAAAAAGCAGTTTCCAACTGACTCAACTTGATGAGTTCGTTCTTGTTGTTCTTCTTGTAGGTTTGAATGATATCGAGAATGACGTAGTCGTATTTGTCCAGAAACATGAGCAGAATGGTTGGCCGGTTAATTTAGATTGGCGTGTTAACGCGGGGCTAATATAGAATCTACATTGGTGGGTGTATGTGTGCAACTCGCAACCTTTTGCTCACAACTTTTCAACCTTATTCGGCATCATTTCGAAACCGAACACCAAAGATGGAGTTGTCTTGTATTTGATATACCTTGCACACATCGATTCCATTCACATGAAAAAAATCTTACTCAATCTGCTCTGCTGTGCTGCTCTGCCAGCCGCTTCTCAAATCACGATTAACAGCAACCACCTTCCCAATGCGGGAGATCTGCTATTTACACGCGCAGCCACGTTGCTGACTGATGTAGACTTGGATGCAACCGGTGCCAATTACACCTGGACTTTTGGCGATGATGTTATTCAGGCCGGAGCGCTCGATGCCGGAACGGAGTGTGCGGATCTTAGTTCGCTATCGCTATTAAATCAGGTGTTCTTCAATAGCCCCTTGTTTCCTGATTACAATTCGGATTTTGGAATTGGAGCAGCACTTCTCGACAATCCACTAATCAGCATAGAGAACGCATACCAAATTTACAAGAACAGCGGTGGTGTTTATGCCATGACCGGCATAGTTGCAACCGTTTCGGGTGTGCCTCTCAATGCCCAATACAACGAGAGGGACATCATTTACGATTTACCGCTTACCTACCCCGCTTCAGGAAATACGCATTCTGTGTTGGAGCTCGATGTTCCTACCGTTGCCTACTACGGCACGGATCAATACCGCAACTACGAATGCGACGGGTGGGGCACGCTCACTATCTACGGACAATCATTTGATGTCCTTCGCGTAAAATCTACTCTCACAGGATTCGACTCTGTGGCGGTTAATTTCAATGGAATTCCCCTCGGGTTTCAGTTTCCCAAAGACAACACCACATACCAATGGATTAGCACCGAATTCAAAGTACCTGTTCTCGAAATTGTATCAACAGCCGGAGGATTTGGAGGTGATCAAATTACCGCCCGCACAGCCGACCTTGGTGTTGGGTTGAACGAACATGTTACAGCTGCGTTGAATGTATTTCCGAACCCGGCTAATGGTGATTTGTACATTGCAAATGCATCTGCCAACGACACGTATTCCATTTACAACTCCGAAGGCAAAATCATTAGCAGTGGCACTCTCACAAGCAACCATATTGACATCGACGAACTGTACACTGGAATCTACTTCATCCGATTGCAGCAGGAGAATTCTACGCTACAAGCTCGTTTTGTAAAGCAGTAAATTAATTTCCGCAAGGAAAATCAGAAGAGCCGTTCGGGTCGCAGAAATTGAGTGCAGCTGTGTATTCGCTTTGAACAAGCGCACGCAAATTACCTGCATTCGGTTGGTTATTGTTATCAAATGCAACGAGCGGCAAACTGATTAAGTTGCGCGTTCCTCGTGATGCAAACAGCCCGATTCCATTGCTGACGTTCGTATAGATTGGTCTCTCTTGTACCACTCCGGTAGAAGGCGAGTTAACTTCGATATACGACTTCAAATCATTATTACCCATGGTGAGCATCACATCAAAACACTCTGTGCGTTGCTGATCTGAATCGTATGTGCCAATAACTCTGCGGATACGCTGGTCGGCGACCAGATTATTTTGTAAGAAAGAGAAAAACGCGCGACCATCAAAAGTGATCTTCAAAAGTTGACCGCTGGTGATTTCGTCATCCGAAATACTTCCGAGGTAGTAATCCAAAAACTTCGGAGTAACGCTTATCGGTGTTCCCGACCAATCTGCATTCTCATAAACCATTTCGGTATAGTGAAAACGAAGACGCGAATCGTACACATTGGCGTTGGTGGCGGCATTCCAGCGAATTGCTACCTCCGAGGTATAATTGAATCCTCCGTTGGTAGAAACGGACGCCAGAATAAACGTTGCATTTTGCTGAGGCGTGAGCCAAGAGAAGCTGTTATAACTAACAACCTTTGTTGTTGCTGTTACCTCTCGGCCATCGGTAAACTGAAGCACAATACGATAATCCGAATTTTGATTGAGGCCTGGAGCAGATGGAAGGAAGTAGTACATGGTTTGCGCCGGGCCATAGAAAATACCGTTCATTTGACGATTGGTTACCGTGGTTGAAACCAACTCATACTCCTCCACTACATCACCATCCACTATACGCTCCACCACCTTTTTTACGAAATCATCGTCTGTATATTCTGAACTATCTCGCACTGCAGCGTAGTTGTTGTTGTCTCCCTCACCTAAGAAAGTCTTGTTAATTTTTATCCACTGAGTATCCTGCACTGAAATCACATTGTCTCCATTGTAATCCGGATCCAACAATCCGAATATGACTGTTGTGTTCTCGTATGGCGCAGTCAAATCCACTTCTGTTTCGCAAGAAGAGAAAAGAACAGCTAGCACTAAGAATGAGAATATCGTTTGTTTCATGATGTATTTTCTAATACAAAGGTGGGCAAATGTACCCTATTGTGGGTGATACATGACGCATCCGTGAGAAAGAAAAGAGCAGCGTATGGAGGCGCAGCAGCGCATCCGAGACGCACGGTGTGAGGCGCTCCCCCGTGCACTAGAGCGCAAGCAAAAAAGCAAGCGTATCCACCCCGTCGGCATAATCCCACAGAGCAGGACTCTGGCTGCCACCAAAAGGAATATCGCGGCGGCTTACCATGCACTGAATTTCGTGAGCTCGTGACACCAAACCTTCTCGCAATGTCGACTCGTCAGAATAATACTCATAGTAGAGGCTTCCTGTTGGTGAGGCCAACGCTTGTTCCTCTTTCAGGAGCAAAAACCCATTATCAAGCAGCTGCTCCATGTTCAAAAGCCACACGGCCTTGTTGTAATCGTAATTATTGGCGTATTTATGGTGATTAATGACTGCGTTGTATTCGTAGAGCGCTTTATACAAGCGATCGATGTCGAATCCTTCAGGCAAATAAATCTTCGACACATTGCGGCAGCCGAGCCCGAAATACGCAAAAATATCGCGGCCCAACGCTTTCAATTCCTCGTCTGTTTCCTCTCCCGATAGAATGGCTACACTCGTTCTACTCTTTCGAATAATATGCGGCAGATGCCCGAAATACTGCTCGAAATAGCGCGATGTGTTGTTACTGCCCGTGGCGATTACTGCTTGCATATCCTTCATGAGACCTTCTGCAAATACGACCTGCTCCTCAATTGATTCGTCGAGTCGGAACAACACCTTCAGCAATGCGGGGATCAACAGATTATCGTCGGATGAGAGTTTGATAAAAGCAACGTGGCCCGTGAGCAAAACGCTCAGCACGTCATGCAAACCAACCATTGGGAGATTTCCTGCGCAAATGATTCCCACTTTTTGCGGATGGCTTTCTTCGTTCCAAGTATAACGGTTTAGCCACTCCTCTAGTCGATTGTGCTGCAACTCGCCACTCCATGCGAACAATGCCCTGCGAACGTTGTTTTCTGTAAACCAACCGTTGTGATGCACATGCGTTTCGATGATTCGGTTCAGCTCGTCATATTCTTCTGCAGTCACCCCCGACTCATATCCGGGCCAAGGTGCAGAAGAACCTAAGGCCTCGAATATTCGGCCCCACTGATTGATTGCTCGAATTCGATACTCCGATGGTTTACGCATACTTCACAAGGTGTTATTTTTGTGCCGCAAAATTAGATAGTAAAGACATGGCAATAATGATTACCGACGAATGCATCAATTGTGGTGCATGTGAACCAGAATGTCCCAATCACGCAATCTATGAAGGTGGCGCAGAATGGAAGTATTCGGAAGGCACAGGCCTTCGTGGTATTTTCAATCCGCTCGGTACGTCGGAAGAAATTGACGCCGACTCCAATCAGACGCCGGTTAGCATGGACGTTTATTACATCGTTTCAGACAAGTGTACCGAATGCGTTGGCTTCCACGACGAGCCACAGTGCGCTGCCGTATGCCCTGTAGACTGCTGCGTTGACGACCCTGCCCACCGCGAATCGGAAGAGCAGCTCAAGGCGAAGAAAGAATTCATGCACCTGTAAGGTTTAGCGAACGATAAGCTCATCGCAGAATAGCCACGACGGCTC
>JBILIX010000193.1:0-4759 GCA_044368835.1 Flavobacteriales bacterium
GAAAGGGATCCGGGTTTGGCCAATGGTGATGGATTTGCATTTGGAACACGAACACGCTTTAATCAGAGCTTTGAGGTTATGCCGATTTATGCCAGTTTGGATTTGCAAATGGGCTTTGACATTTCTCTTCTTAACTATGGTCCTAATGTCTTTTGCGAAGGTTCGCCCCCAGGATCAACAATCGGTGTGGATGGCTGGTATGCCGACGGTAAAGCATATGCCTACATCGGAATGGACATTGGACTTTTTGTGGATCTGTGGGTGGTTAGCGGTCGTTTCAGTATCATTAACGCCAGCATGGCAGCACTGCTTCAAGCCGGATTGCCCAATCCAAGTTGGGTTCAAGGTACGTGCGGAGGTCAGTATAACATCTTGAATGGTATGGTGCGCGGTAATTGCCAATTCGAATTCAAGTTGGGTGATGAATGCAGACCTGCCGCTCAAAGTCCTCTTGCTGGTATCGAAATCCTGGAAGATTTGGTTCCTTACAACGGAGAGCAAAACGTAGACTGCGGAACCAATCCGGAGGCTTCCTTCAATGCGGAAGTAGATACTCCGTTCGATTTAAATGAAATGTTGAGCAACGGTTCAGAACGTTTGCGCCGCTTCCGTTTTGTGGTTGAACGTTTTGACTTGAAGAAAGGAACAGTGTTGGTTCAAACTCGTCGCACCACTTCTCCCGACAAGTTTAAGTCGAGCCTGGTTCCCGCTGCGTTTTTGGATCCGTTTACGAACTATACGGTGACCATCAAATTGAAAGGGGAGGAGTTCAACTTCGCAACCAATACATGGGGACCTGCCTATAAAAATGACGGTTCGCTCATTGTTGCTGAGCAGTCCAATACTTTTAAAACAGGGGCTTATCCCGATCGTATCCGGGATGAAGACGTTCTCTTCTCCTATCCGTTTAATACCCAGCGTTACTTCTTGCAGGGAGAATGCAATGACGGCTTGGTGAAGTTAAAATCGACCATGGATCCACTCTTTGCGACCAATCCAACGCCTACCACGCTTCGGAAATTCAATGTGCGTTTTATCCCTGTTGACGGAGGACCCGAAATTAATACCGCATTAAACTACAGTGGTGGATATATAACATTCGAAATTCCGCAGCTGCTCAATAACAAGGTGTATGCATGTCAGTTAATTTCAAAAGATAGTACGCTCTATACCATGCAACAGAACATGGCCAATATGGTAGGAACAACTTCAGGAGCCGCAGGAAGCGCGGCTGCTTCCGCTATTACCTCTAGCCAGCTTGCATCGGTAACAGCAGCACAGTTCTCGACACTGCAGCAAACGTTTGCATCGTTGGGCACTGGTGCCGAAGCGCGCAACAATCGAATCAACGGTCGTTCGGTTCGGAAAAATGAAAAACTGCTCTATGTGTTCTTCTTTAAGACGTCTCAACACAATACACTCGTTCAGAAAATGCAAGGTCACAACCCTAGTTCAACAGCATCAGAATTATTTGGAAGTGTTACCTGGCTCGAACCTAAGTACACCGGTGGAGAAAGATTCGATTCCTTCGATGTTAACGGATTCCCTTATAAAGATGGTACAACTCCCATGCGCACCAAGTCGCTTGTCTATTTTGCGGATGCGCGAAGTGGCAACTGGAATACAACGTATACCACCCCTGTCATTTACGATTTGTATCAATTATTCCGACAAGGAAATTACTCTGCTCTCAAACTGCTGCGATCAAATCCGGATACTATCGGAATCCCGCCACGCTGGACGGTTCGCTTTGATTCTGATTACAGCGCTGCCGGACCGCTTTCGCCCAACGAGTTCTTGCCTCAAAGCTCGACGCCTAATTCAGTATTCTCGAACTTGTCAATCTCACCAGTTACATCTTCTGCCATTAGCAGCGCTTCGGGCTTCGGTGGTTTTGGCGGATTCTCAGGGCTCGTTTCAGCGCCAAGCACATTGCACCTGAAGGTTGCGACGGGGTTGAATACATTTATGGACCGTCAACGTATGGTCACGATTGGCAATAATGTGATGGCTAGCTACGGCCATCCTTCCACCAGTGAATTCTACCCGTATAATGTCAAAACCAAATTCCTTCAGTTTTTGGGATTGGGCTGGAGGCCAATGTACAATGGTCAGTACGAAGTGAATTATTATTACCGAACACCCGCATCATTTTTGTGTCAAACGATGGATGATTTCACACCGATTGACAATCGTAAACCTTATACTTATTGATGTATGAAACGCATAATTATTTGCCTTCTAGTAATATTTTCATCGGCTATTCAAATGCACGCCCAAGGTGAACATATGCGAATAATCGCTCGCCAATATGCCGATTCGGTTGTTCTGCGCTGGGCTCCGCTCAATTCGGTTGAGTGGGCTCAGATAAACCGATACGGATTTCGATTAGAGCGAATTGACTTTAATGAGAACACAACCAAAAACGTCAAACCAAAGCAGCTGGGTCCGGATAGTATTCGCCCATATAGCTTAGAGAAATGGAAGGCATCATTTCCGGTTGATCATCCGTGGGCACCTGTTGCGGTGCAAGCATTATATGGAAAACAGTTCAACACTTCAATGGCTGGTGCTTCTTCCATCAAGGAGCAAGCTCAAGAGGCAATGCTACGCTATTCGTTTTCATTGCTCATGGCCGATTTAGATGCTCCGACCGCTCAAGGTCTTGCCTTACGCTGGAGCGACACCAAACTTCCGGCAAGCGGATCAGTACAGTATCGCCTCATCTCTCTTCACCCCACCATTAAAGACACGGTGGAGGTGGGTATTCGCTTAGGTGACCCCATTGAGACCGTCCCTTCAAGTCCCTTGATTGAGGCAGAAAGTGGCGATAAGGCGGTAACTCTTCGCTGGGATGTGATGCCTGACAATCCGGTTTTTACAGCTTTCTGGCTTGAGCGGAGCGGCGATTATGGCAAGTCATGGGGACGCATCAGCGAACGCCCCATCATGAAAACGGAACAGCCGGGCACTGCAAAGGATGAGCGTTTTGTTTATTATACCGACACGCTCATCACCGAAAACTATAAGCCTTATTGGTATCGTTTGCAGGGTATCACACCATTTGCTGAAATGTCGGCCTATTCTCCCATTCAAATATCCATGGGCAAGGACCGCAATGCGCCACCGGCGCCAGTGATGAAAGAACCGAAAGATGTGAAGGGTAAGATCCAGGTAGTTTGGGAATACCCGGAAACACCGGCCGATTTTAAAGAGTTTCGAATCGGTAAATCCAACGTGATTAATGGACCATTTCAGCCTGTTGAGAACGCTGTGTTGTCATCAAAAACACGCACCTGGATTGACGATGGAACCGATGCACTGGGAGAAAACTATTACGTGGTTTATGCCATCGACACAACGGGAAACATCAGTGTATCATTACCCGCTTATGGTTTCCTCCGCGACTCCATTGCCCCCGGCAAACCATTGATGCCGGCCGGAAGTATCGATACATCGGGTGTTGTGAGATTGCATTGGAAGTTGGGGCCTGAAATTGACATTATGGGATATCGCGTATACTTCGCTAATTCTCCCGATCATGAATTCAGCAATAAAACACCACTTCCGTTGCGCGATACGGCCTTTGTAGATACCATCACGCTTAATACGCTTACCAAGAAAATCTACTATAAGATTGTTGCTGTCGATCGCAACTACAACCACAGTGTATACAGTGATATTCTGGTTCTAACAAGACCCGATACTATCAGGCCTGTTGAACCAATCTTTGCTGACTTCAGGGTAAAAGAGCAGGAGGTGCAGCTTCAGTTTATTCCGAGCAGCTCTTCCGATGTAAAGGAACATCGATTGATGCGCCGTGAATCGGGTGCCAAAGAGTGGGATGTAATCTCCAAGTGGCAGAAGCCTGATGTGAAGAAAGCATATTCAGACAAGTCTGTGAAAGGTGCTCAGTATTATGAATACACGCTGGTAGCCATTGATAGTGCTGGTAATGTTTCCGATTATGCCCCCACTGTCGACGTTCGGGTAATCCCCAAGCAAACGAAAGAGCAAATTATGCAGCCCACGGCTACTTATGTTAAAGAAAAGCGAGCAATTGAATTGAAATGGTCAAAGCCTGCAGGGGAGGTCGACTATTATACTATACTTCGAGGTAAAGACGGCAAGCGTCCCGTTTCGCTCACAACCACCGATGGAACAGCCTTGCGCTTTGACGATAATAGCTACACAGGCAAAGGCAAGTATGTTTATATGATACAGGCTGTATACAAAGACAAAGGACAATCACCATTCACGGTGTTCAACGAAGTGGTGGTAGAGTAGAGAAGTGCCGAACTATCAGTGGTTAACCGCTAAGAAATGAAGCACAGCATTTTCCATGCGTGAATCAGCATGGGAGTAGTCTTGGCGCTCGAATTTCTTGCCTGTTACCTGCTCATACAACTCGATGTAGCGAGCTGAGATTTGCTCAATCCACTCGTCGGACATTTCGGGAACTACTTGCCCCTCCTTGCCCATGAAGTTGTTCTCTATAAGCCACTCGCGAACGAACTCTTTGCTTAGCTGCCGCTGTTGCTCGCCGCTTGCCTGACGCTCGGCATACCCATCCGCATAGAAATAACGCGATGAATCGGGCGTGTGGATTTCGTCCATCAGCAAGATTTCATCACCACGTTTACCAAACTCATACTTGGTATCGACCAAAATGAGACCTTGTTTGGCGGCTATTTCGGTGCCACGAGCGAATAGCATGCGTGTATAAGATTCGAGTTGGATGTAATCACTTTCCGAAACG
>JBILIX010000194.1:0-4747 GCA_044368835.1 Flavobacteriales bacterium
TTTACAAAAACAAGAAAGTCATATTGAGAACTTTGAATCAAGAACTCATCTGACACATTGAGGTAGGTAATGAAATCGTCGAATTGTGCATCGTCGAGCGCGATGATTTCATAGTCGACATACAAGCGAAATAGCTCCTTGAGCAACTCTCGTTTGCGGTCCTCATTTTCGAGGTAAGCAACTTGTCGCTTGGATCGTTCTACTTTGCTAAACTGCTGATAGAGGAATGTAATAGGGCTCGCAGCCGCATTGATTCCGCTGAGCATGTAGTCCTTTTCATCGTATCCGAGCTTCAGAATATCCTCTTGTATTTGCTCCAGGTCGCGAGGGGCAAATACCTCTACTTCAGAGAGCATATAGGTGCGTGTTTCGAGATACAATTTCAACTTGAAATTTTCGCTGTATGTGGAATCCGAATAGGTTACATAACGCGTCTGAAACCCTAATGATGTTATGGCAAGCGTATCGCCTCGCTGGCATTTCAGTTCAAATGATCCGCTAGGCTTACCAAACGACCCCTTCTTGGTAGATCGGTTTATGATAATGGCATTCGGAATGGGTTGATCCATTTCATCGCGCAATTCTCCTCTAACGATTATGGATGTAGTATCTCGAACCTGAGCCGCCACACCATGTGCAATACAAACCAGGCAGAGCGTGAAGAGCAGATGTCTGTTGATCATATCCTGTTGTCGGGCTTATTTTTTCCTGCGCAGGGCAGATACAAAACTCCCCCAAGCAGCCGCATCGAGCAAGTTTCCGCCGCTGCGGAAGCCACCGTTGTAGCGAGCAATCATAGTAGCCGAAGCGTCAGCGTAGGCATCGGCTGATAAGTCGCGCAGACCATCGTAGTTGGAAACAGAAGCAGCCGATCGATCAAAGCGGAAGTAACCATCGCCCGGAAAATCGAGGGCCAGCACTTCCGAGCGCAAACGAGCAGGACTGGGGTAAGGCAATACATTCACTGCAGGCAACATCACATTCTCTTGTTCCATCCACTGCACCATTGAAATATGGGTTTGAACGGTGTCGAATGGGATTACGTAAGTGGACCGTTTTAATCCCAGAAAAATGAAATTCAGGGTGTCGCCTGCAATCACAGGCAACGTGAAATATCCGGTATGATCGGAGAACGTTCCTCGGTTGTCACTCGAGCGAAATACAGTGGCGTAAGGCACCGGAATAAGGGAGTCGGTCGCAACGACCACACCCGAAACTTGCAGTATATGCCTGCCTTGTCCTGACACAAATTGCGTCGCAAAAGAAAGGGCAAACAGGAGGAATAAGATTCGCATGATAATGACACAAATGTAAGCGAGTCGAAACAACCGAAAAACCGAGATCGTTAATGCTTGCCAAAAATCAGTTGCAGCATGTTCCTTCAAGCATCTTCGCAAACCACTGAAGAAATACTGCTGCCATAAGCACCCATGCTGCAACTTTTCGAATGGCTAGCCATTTGAGCGAACCGAATTTGGAAGTGGCAGCATACATCAACACCACAGCAATCAATCCCAAACCGAGAGGATTTGCCTGCCAACTCAATAGGATTTCTCCCCGAACCAAATGAATGAGACTGCGCTGAGTGCCACACGCGGGGCAATCACAACCCGTCAGCCATTTGAAGGGACATGGGAGCAGATGCTGCTCCAATTCCGTGATGCTATTCAGCCACCGTTGATGCATGCACAAACAATTGAATGATGTGGCTTAAATCATCCGCAAAGAAATCGTCTCGAAGCTTGTGGAAGAAGGTGCATCGGCGCGGCTCGAGCTGATAGTTGGCCCCTGAACTATAGTCGTCGGAAAGTTGTAGCGTTTGCAAAAAATCCAAGTCGTGAGCGGCGTGCAGATCGAAACAAATGAACGCATCCATTTGCAGATCGAACGCAATTGCCATTTCACCGGCCTCGGTTTGTATCGTGTAATAAGAGGGCACCCGAACCAAATCCGGTCGTTCCAACAGTAAATGTCCGAGGGTATAATACGGGTAGACATAGAACAGAGGCTTAAATCCAGCCGCAGCCAACAGAACGCCTGCTTGATCCATTTTTTGGCGTATCAGCGCTCCTTTCGATTGAGGTATTTCCAGCGCACTGTTGAACCACTCGTGGCCGTGGCCCAGCCATTGGCAAGGGCCTAGTTCGAGCTTATAATCGAAGGCGGAAGGCTCATCAAGAACATAACCAGGATAGTAATACTCCAAGCCCAAGCGTTTCGACAAGTCCAACTCCACGAGCATCGTGTACATACCCAAACTCTCCTTTTTGTAGGCCTGGTCGTATACACAAAGAATAGACGCCATGCTTTGGTCGCCCACATCCACATAACTAACCGCAACCAACTCAGGGCCATCATAGACCGCAATTTCCAACGCATCGAAATCGACCCCCATGCGAGGCGACAATAAAACACCTTCAAGGGAATCATGAACGAATGCCTTGAATCGTGACTTAATTCCTCGGTAGAGTTGTTCTCGTTTTGCATCGCTCTGCGGCGTGCCCACTCGAATCGTAAAACGCTTGTTGTTTTTTACAAAAAGCTTTTTATGACTGCGGCGCATTCTGAAATCACAAACCGGAAACCTTATGTTACGAATGCCGTAGACTTTGTTGTCGATGCATACTACCTCGCTTCGATACACAATGCCATTGCCACGAAACCAACCACGAGCCAGAAGGTCGTCGTATTCGGCGCGTTTCAGTCCGTGAATCGAAGCAGTTTGCACTAGCATGTGAGCGAATTTAACCAATAGTTGATTAATCAAGTGGAGTTAAAAAGAATGATCAATTAACGCAAGCGTCACAGTGACAAAATATCCCCGTCAAATAAGCACTGCTAATTTGTAACCGTAACTGAATATGCCATGGCACACAACAACGTAATTCTTCGCTTCTTCGACAACGGAATGATTCACGAAATTCAATCGAGAGTCGCACGCTTGCAGCTTGAAAACAACACCGAAGTACTCTACACCCAGGAAGGCACACGAATTCCGCTTGACAATCTTCTCAGTATCAACGGCCTGGCTTGGTCGTAAATCGAAGCTCTTAAAGCTTTGGTCGAATAAAGGGCTCCTTTGTTACAAAACACATTTTTTTTGTACATTTGAAGTCTATCTGAAATCTAAAAACATGAAAACAAAGTTGTCTGTACTACTTGTACTCTCTTGTCTTTGTATTTACTCCAATGCACAAATCAAGGTTCAATCGTATCTGCATGAAATAAGCTGCGACATTGACGCCTTGGCTGATCTACCCACTATCAATGCAACTTCTCCCTCGGGGAAAGTAAGCATCAACTACAGCGAAAACATCTACTCCGGCGGTTGTTTGGGCACGCTTGTTCGCACGTTCTCGTACACTGATCCTGCGGGAAGTACAGCTGAAGCACAACAAATAGTGCACATCACGGACCGTATTCCACCGAAGATGCTGGGAGAGGCACCTAACATTACGACTACAGTGGACATGGTTCCTGAGCCGGCTCAATTTGCAGCAGTCGACAACAGCGGCGAACAGTTTGACGTTCTCTACAACGAAATCAAACAAGATAAGCGCATCACCCGCCTTTGGACCTGCACCGACTCGTGCGGAAACATTGCACGGAAAACACAAATTATCACACTCGAATAAATCGTTTCACGTTTCACTTGTAACAAGAACAGTCAGGCATCTGCTTGACTGTTCTTGTTTCTGCTTAACTTGCAATCTCCAAAAAACACACTTCACCAATGAGTCTCCATGAAATGGGCATCCCCAGCGTCGATTTGAATGATTTCATTCACGGCAATGAAGAACAGAAAAAAAGTTTCATCGCCAAATTGGGAAGCGCGTATGAAGGAATCGGCTTTGTAGCCGTTAAAAATCACCTTATCGCAGAGTCAACCGTTGAACGTTTATACAACGAGGTAAAGGCGTTTTTTGATTTACCCGAAGACACCAAAAAGAAATATGAAGTCGTTGAGCTCGCGGGACAACGCGGCTACACCTCGTTTGGTCGCGAACACGCCAAGGGCAGCAATGACGGCGATTTGAAAGAGTTTTGGCACTTTGGACAGGAGGTTACCGACAGTGACCCTATTAAATCGGAATATCCGGCTAACATCTTCACGGATGAGCTGCCAGGCTTCAACGAAGTAGGCATTCAAGCATATCGCGATTTGGAGTCGACAGGCAAATTCATGCTTCGTGCAATTGCCCTTCACCTCGGTCTCGACGAGTTTTACTTCGACAACAAAATCAAGAATGGAAACTCCATTTTGAGACCTATCCACTATCCTCCAATCACATCGGAGCCTAAAAGCGCGGTGCGAGCAGGTCAGCATGAAGACATCAATTTGATTACCCTGCTTATCGGTGCATCGGCTGATGGTTTGGAAGTATTGAACAAACAGAACGAATGGGTAGCCGTTACGGCATTACCTGACCACATCGTAGTGAATGTAGGCGATATGCTGCAGCGCCTCACCAACGGTAAGTTGAAGAGCACAACGCATCGCGTAGTCAATCCCGCGCGCGAGAAGTGGGGAAGTTCGCGATTCAGCATCCCGTTTTTCCTTCATCCACGCAGCGAAATGCGCCTCGACTCTTTGCCTTCGTGCATCGGTGCAGGCGAGCAACCACAGTGGGAGCCGATCTCCGCAGGCGAGTTTCTCGACGAGCGCCTGGCAGAAATAGGTCTGAAGAAATAAGCGCTGAATATGAAAATCCGCATCAGCGACCAATCGCTGCGCATTCGACTTTCT
>JBILIX010000195.1:0-4741 GCA_044368835.1 Flavobacteriales bacterium
ATGGTCTTGTGCAATGCGTCAATCGCCTTTGGGTCACGCATACTGGCCAACGCATAGGCTGCTTCAATTCTGAGTATGGGCTGCTTGTGATTGAGATAGGAGAGTACCGAATCGGTAGATCGTTGATCACAGAAATCGGCAATTTTGACCAATTCCGGATCTAGGAATTTATTGTAGGAGGTTGATTTGTTGCATTGAGTGATTCCAAAGGCAAGTATCAACATCAAGCCGATGCAGGTAATCCTACTGTGATAGGGTTGTTTCATTAACGGCAAAAATAGAGAAGCCGAAACAGCCATTCATTCGAACGAATTAGCAACCACGACCAAAATCCAATTGAGCTACAATTGGAGCAAAGGAGAAATTACAATTCGATTGATAATTGGGCAGAACTTAAGCGCTCGCGATTGGCACAGCAAGCTCGAGACGGAAGAAACCGAAATATTCATCGATGGAGTCGATATCAAACTTTACTTGATTTTCGGCGCGTTTCACGATGGTTACAAGTCCCAGACCTGCGCCACCTTGACTGCTGTATTCTTCGTTGCAAAGAATTTCGATGTACAACTTACGCAGAGCCGTTTCATCCATATTCACCAACTGCTGCATGCGCGATCTTATCGGGGCAACCATTTCAGAAAGAATAAGGTTACCAGAATAAAGTTTATACTCAGTTCCGGTTTTGGCAACAATCAAGAATGAATGCATGTGGCCTTTGCTATCGCGGGCGCCGTGTATTGAAATGTTTTGCAGCAATTCGATGAGCATGCCGCATACTCGCTTCATAGTTGAACGTTTATCGCCAATCTCCAACACGCTGCTCTCGATAAACTTCAAGGTGTTCTCTACTTTCGCCGTATCGAAATCGCCGAAGTGCGAGAAAAGAAGGGTTGCACTGTCGCCGGCAGAAATAACCCTCGTAACCAAGTCGTGGTAAATATCTTTGAGCGCATCCAGTTTTTGACCTGTAATAGACGTCATACCGTTAGACGGAGATGGTTGGTTGTGGTTAGCATTGCGTTCGCTCATCGGTAAAGGGTCAACTTCCGTCTACAAAAATAGACAAAAATTAGACGAATCCAAGTATTTGTCCGATAAGTTTGGGTCTAAGATACAAATGCATCTTGGCCATGCTTCCATTTTTAGTTAAACGGAAAGTGGCATTTATGAACATTGAGATTTGTTGAGGATTTCATTTAAAAGCATGATAATCATATGATTTGTGTCGTGTCAAGATAAATGAGTCGTTCATATCTCGAGCCACAGGTTCGATGTTGAATGTATAAAGTAAGTGCTGATAAAAGCTTTTTGGGTGGCTAGAGCGCCATCCAAAAGAATTTTTATGGTTGTAAATCCATTACAATCCGGAGTTCATCCTTTGCGTCATCAATCACGTAAAACCGTTTTAAAAATGAACACGATGAACACATTACCGGAAGTTAAAAAGTACGTAGACAGCTTTGCTCGTCCAGAAGGATTTAACAACTACGCCTGGGAGGTAACTAAAAAGCTCGCGCTGGAAGCATGGGAAAGTTACTTAGAGAAACGTCCGTTTCGCCGTCAAATCAACTACATGTGCAAGGAGTTCTACGCCATGATTCGTCGTCCGGAGGATGGGGAGTATATTTTACCAAGGAGTAGTTTTCGGATGTTGGGGAACTGCTAATAAGTGGCTAATGACTATTGACTATTGACAATGAAGAGTGCATGACCAATTCTACTTCTGACAATTTCATACGTTACACTTCTCAAAGCTCCTCCTTCAAAAACTTGCCCGTCCAGCTGCCTTTCACCTTACTCACGGCTTCAGGGGTTCCGGTTGCTATAATTTGTCCGCCGCCTTGCCCGCCTTCAGGCCCCACATCAATGAGGTGGTCGGCCACTTTTATGACATCCATGTTGTGCTCAATGACCAACACCGTGTTACCTCGGTCGACCAATCGGTTGAGCACATTGATGAGCATCTGTACATCCTGGAAATGAAGCCCGGTTGTGGGTTCATCGAGGATATAGAGCGTATTTCCTGTGTCACGTTTTCCAAGTTCGGTTGAGAGTTTTACGCGTTGTGCTTCGCCCCCGCTCAAGGTGGTGGAGTGTTGGCCTAGTGTGATGTATCCCAACCCAACGTCTTGTAGTGTCTTTACGACATGACGAATTCTAGGGTGGGCATCAAAAAACTCTACTGCCTGATCTACAGTCATGTCCAATACATCCGAAATGCTTTTGCCCTTGTACCGAATTTCCAAGGTCTCTCGGTTGTAGCGTTTGCCTGCGCATATTTCACAACCTACCAGCACATCGGGTAAGAAATTCATTTCAATGGTTTTAACACCGGCGCCCTTGCACGTTTCGCATCGTCCGCCACTGACATTAAATGAGAATCGGCCGGGCTGATAGCCGCGAATCTTGGCTTCGGGAAGAGCGGCATATAAATTTCGGATATCCGTAAAAATGCCTGTATAGGTGCTTGGGTTACTTCGCGGTGTGCGCCCAATGGGGCTTTGATCGATTTCAATAACCTTATCCAGATTTTCAAGTCCCTTAATAGCCTTGTAAGGCAGCGGCTTCTTCACTCCGTTGTAGAAATGCCGGTTCAGGATAGGGTAGAGGGTATGCTCAATCAACGATGACTTACCGCTGCCACTAACTCCAGTGACACCCACAAACATGCCTAATGGAATTTCGAGGTTTACATTGTTGAGGTTATGGCCGGAGGCACCCGTAAGTATCAGTTTTTTCTTGTTGCCCTTTCGGCGTTCAGCGGGGATTTCGATGCGTAAATCACCCCGAAGGTATTTCGCTGTCACGCTGTCCTGCTCTATTAAATCATTTGGATTGCCTTGCGTCATGATGCGGCCTCCGTGCATACCGGCTCCCGGACCAATATCAATGAGGTGATCACTTTGCAGCATCATATCACGGTCATGTTCTACCACTATTACGCTATTGCCACCGTCGCGCAGCGCCTGAAGCGAGGCAATCAGTTTGTGATTGTCGCGCTGGTGCAATCCAATACTAGGTTCATCTAGAATATAGAGTACTCCCACGAGTTGAGAGCCTATTTGAGTAGCCAGTCGAATGCGCTGTGCTTCGCCGCCACTGAGTGTGCGCGCGCTGCGGTGCAAGGTGAGATAGTCCAAGCCCACATCGACCAAAAAGCGTAGGCGGTTGCGCACTTCTTTTAAAGGCTCTTGCGCAATGGCCAACTGGCGTTGGGTCATTTTGTGCTCAACACCTTCAAGCCAGGCAATCAATTCATGCATTCCCATCGAAGCAAGCTCAGAGATATTCTTGTTGCCGATTCGGAAGAAGAGTGCCTCTTTCTTCAGTCTGGCACCGGAGCATTCCGGACAAGGTATTTTGTTCATGAAACTCTCCGCCCATCGACGCAAGGCGGGCGAACTATCTTCATCAATTTGCTTCTCAATTTGAGCTATGATGCCTTCATACTTAATTTGATAAGTCGTGTTGCCTCCCGTGGTAACCTCAAACAATTCTTCCGAACCATAAAGCAACACATTGATAACCTCTTCATCGATATCGGAGATGGCTGTCGTCAGACTGTAGCCATAGTGTTTTATAACGGCCTCGACTTGTTGAAACGACCAGTTGTTCTTGCCTTCGCCGAGCGGAGCGATTCCTCCCTTTTTAATGGATCGTGAAGGATCGGGAATGATCTTCTCCATGTCTACCTCGGCTACTTCGCCCAAACCGCTGCAATGCGGACAAGCACCGTAAGGTGAGTTGAACGAAAAGAGATTAGGCTCAGGCTCTGCATATGCAACACCCGAAGTGGGGCACATCAAATGTCGGCTGAAGTGTTTAAGCGCGGGTGTGGCTGCTTTCTTTCCTGATTTTTTGGGAGTTTCCTCCGCATGAGGCATCACCATGAGCGTGCCTTTACCAAGTTTAAGAGCTGTATTTACCGTTTGTCGAATACGCGTTATTTCGCTGTCGGGAGCACTCTTTTTGCCTTCCGGCAATGGGCCAATGACCAGGCGGTCGACCACCAGTTCAATGTCGTGAATTTTGTAGCGATCCACTTTATGGCCCTTCGAGAGTTCTACTATTTCACCGTCTATCCGAGCACGCAAATAGCCTTGCTTCATGATCGACTCAAAAAGCTCTCGGTAATGTCCCTTACGCCCTTTGACCAACGGAGCTAGAATCACAATTTTACTATTGGCGTATTCCTGCCGAATGAGCTGAATAATTTGATCATCGGTATAGCGCACCATGGGCTCGCCCGTAACATAACTGTATGCGTCAGAGGCGCGGGCATAAAGAAGTCGGAGGAAGTCGTAAATTTCTGTTATGGTCCCTACGGTTGATCTAGGATTGCGGCTTACGGTTTTTTGCTCTATGGAAATGACGGGCGACAAACCATTGATTTTGTCTACATCGGGGCGCTCCATTTCGCCGATAAATTGGCGAGCATAAGCTCCAAAGGTCTCAATGTATCGACGCTGTCCTTCCGCATAGATGGTATCAAAGGCAAGTGATGACTTTCCGCTGCCACTCAACCCGGTAATTACCACGAGTTGATTGCGTGGAATAGTAACATCAATGTTCTTCAGGTTGTGCTCGCGTGCACCTATTACTTCTATTTGCTCCTCCACAGATTGCATGTTACAAAGATGACTATTGAAGGAACAGCCCACAAGAGAACTTGTTCACAAGCGAAGGCACATCCAGGGTTGCATTTCCATGCTTATGTTTGAGGCCAATCGTAGAACCACAC
>JBILIX010000196.1:0-4724 GCA_044368835.1 Flavobacteriales bacterium
GTGGCAAGCCGCCTTGCACATTAAGCACTATTGTACCATCGGCAGTTGAGGATGTGCCTCCTATTTCTGCCTGCCACTCCAACGGTGCATACTCCAGGATTTCGAACTCGGTTTCTGCCTCGCAGCCCGCTGCGTCCATCCACTGCAATTCATACGCTCCCGGCTCCAACGCCTGCCAGTTGAGGGGCTCGCCCAGTTGCACAACGGGTTCAACAACGCCAGTCCAAGAATAGCTTGCTGTTGCTGTCGATGCTGCGCACGCGGTATCGGCGGTCAGTGTAAACACCCACGGTGATCGTTGCTCAATGGTGAAGTCGGTGGTTGCAGTGCATCCGCGTGCATCGATGCACGTCACCGAATAGCTGCCCGCTGGCAGTTCGCCCATAGCCGAAGGTACCCCCAACCAAATGAAGGGTTCAATTGCGTTGAGCGCATTCAGCTCGTAATAGGCTTCTTCATCGTAACACGCTGTATCGCTTTGTGCGAGAAGCGCCATAGGCTCCACAGGGGGTATTTCATCCTGCAAAGCGTAGGCACAGCCCAGCGTATCGATCCACTCAATGCTCACTGCACCTGAAAGCAACACGGCATCGCCCACGGTGTAGGGTGCTGCGTTTACCCATACGTTCATAACAGCCGCACTTGCTTGCAACGCAGCGTCGTTGCCGCCGCAGAGCGATGGCAACACCTGCCATGCAGCATCGGTGGTTTCGAGCAGCTGCACTTGGTATTGCAACGCAAACGTTTCACCTTGCTCGTTCCAGGCCGTTGCGGTTACGATGCCTTCCGAGAACACCTCCAGTTGCCACTCGGTGCTTCCTCCCTCCCACTCTACCGCATACCAATCGCTCGCATCGAGCAAGGTGGTTGCGCCCGGACATAACGAAGCCCAATACTCCACCGTTTGCACCTCGGTTGCTTCGGGTTCCACCAACACATGCGTTTGACCCGCTGCAAGAGCAAGGTGAACCGAGGTAATGCCAGAGGGCCATTGCACCACTACCGAATCTACTTGCGGGGCGCCACTCAAACCAAACATGATGGATCGTGAATCTTGCGAGGTGAAATTTTCGCCGCAGGTTACCGGACGTATGTAGTCGTTGCCGTTGAGATAGCAATGCACGGTAGCCCCTATCCCATCGCGGTTGCTAGTGGTGCCTTGCAATGCAACTTTCACCCAAGTGGAAGCAGGGCCCGAGGCCTGAAACAAGAGTGAACCATTTGAATAATAAGGCATGGTCATGATGTCGTATGCGCCATCATTGTTCGCATCGCCCTTGGCCACTGCATAGATATACTCGCCATCTTCAACATTGAGGGCGCTGAAGTTCTCATTGAACATCATGCCCTGCGCATTCTGCAATAACACATTCATTCCCTCTTGCGGGCCAGTGCTCACCACGTAGAGGTCTTCCCAAGTTTTTTGCTGTGTATCGATGAAAACGGATCCCCAGCAATTGGCATTTACCAATCCATTCCATTCCGTGGCGCGATTCACGAATAATCCGTTTTCGTTGATTAGAAAAAAATTGCCCTCAGTCGTGTTGCTGATATAGTAATCATAATCTCCGTCGTGATCCACATCGCTCACCGAAAGCGACATGGCATCGAGCTCAACATTGAAACCATTCTCGTTGGCAATGTCGGTAAACACGCCACCGTCGTTGCGGTAAAAGAGGCATCCGTCACCTTTGTCGTTTACCACCAGCAAATCGGTATCATGATCGAAATCGGCATCGAGAAACATGCATTGAAAGGCCCGTAAATTTCCATAACTCACTCCCACTTCCTCAGCCACCTCATCGAAGGTTCCATCGCCGTTGTTGCGAAACAACCAGTTGTGATCGCCTATGGTGGGTTGTTGGTTGTAGTTGGCCACATACACATCGAGAAATCCATCGCTGTTGTAGTCGCCCCAGGTGGCCGTGGTGCTTATCACACCATCCATCGGGCAAGGCAATGAAGCACTTACATCTTCAAACGTCATATCACCGTTGTTGCGAAAAAGAACAGGGCAGTCGAATGCGCGCGTTGCGAAAAAATCGGCGTCGCCGTCGTTGTCGTAATCGACCCAAATGGGATGCGTTGTTTTACCCGCGATACCCGCGAAGTAATACTCCTGCACGAAACCGCTGCCCGTATTTCGAAACGTAAACACGCCCATGCCGCTGCCGGCGTAGGTCAAGTCGTCGAGGCCATCGCGATTAAAATCGTGGAAGCTCACACCGCTTTCGCTGATGGGGATGTCGTGATAGATAACCAAACCGTAATCGTCGGTCACATCGGTAAACTGCGCGCGCACCACCGCCCCGTCGAAAGGCGATAGAAAAAGCATTGCGAACACGCACAGTGTATGGAACTGTGAAGTGGTAAGCATAGTAATGGATTTAAGGTCAACGGCTACGCTGTTGATCTCAAAACCTTCTTACAGGTACAATCGAAATGACGGCTCCGAAGGACAATGTTCCAGCATTGCTGCTATGCCATTCAGCGGCACCTTCGGGGGGGCAGTTCGAGTTAAGGATGTTCAATGATAAGAAAAAAATTGGAAAACGAAAAAAAGAATGGAGAATGGCGAGTGAAGCTGATGAGCGACTGGGACTCTGTGATTGGCGCAATTCAATCTCTTCGCGAAAAAAAGAATGGAGAATGGGGACTGAAGGCGCCAAGATAACGCGTTTGTAAGGAAGCACCTCGGCCACGCTCGGCCCGTGGCGCCGGTCACCGAGCGAAGCCGCCGGTCACCGAGCGAAGCCGAGGTGGGGTATTCGACAACTTCCCGGTGCCCGAGCGTAGTCGAGGGCCTCGGCTTCGCTCGGCCACCGACGACTGCGCTCGGTGAACGACAACAGTTAGAAGAACGGAGAATGGAGAATGGAGAACGGAGAATGGAGAATGAGCCTGCGATGCGATTGGAACTCTGTGTCGGGTTTTATTGGGTTATATCGCGAGACGGAGAATGGAGAATGAGGCTGTGTCGCAACAGTTCTCCATTCTCCATTCTCTCTTACGCGTTGCGCCCCACACAATTCAAATCCTCAAACGCCTGCTTGAGTCGCGTCACGAATGTCTTTTCGCCTTCGCGCAACCAAACGCGTGGGTCGTAGAATTTCTTGTTGGGTTTGTCGTCGCCGTCGGGGTTGCCGATTTGCGACATGAGGTAGCCTTGCTTACCGAGCACATAGTCGCGCACGCCACTGAGGAAGGCGTATTGCATGTCGGTGTCGATGTTCATCTTGATGGCACCGTAGCTGATGGCCTCGCGAATTTCTTCTTGTGTGCTTCCGCTTCCTCCGTGGAATACGAAATGCACGGGCTTTGATTTCGTGTTGAATTTTTGCTGAACGTGCTCTTGCGAGTTTTTCAAAATCACCGGTTGCAATTTCACATTGCCGGGCTTGTATACACCGTGCACGTTTCCGAATGCAGCAGCGATGGTGAAGCGGTTCGAAATTTTTGAAAGGTGTTCGTAGGTGTAGGCTACTTCTTCGGGCTGTGTGTAGAGCTTTGAGCTGTCCACTCCGCTGTTGTCGACACCGTCTTCTTCACCGCCGGTTACACCCAATTCCACCTCGAGTGTGATGCCCATCTTGTTCATGCGCTCAAAGTATGCGCATGAAATTTCGATGTTCTCGTGCAGCGGTTCTTCGCTCAAATCGAGCATGTGTGAAGAGAACAGTGAATGCCCATTTTTCTCGAAATAGTGTTCGCCGTGTGCGAGCATGCCATCCATCCATGCGATGATGTTTTTCGCGCAATGGTCGGTATGCAAGATGACCGGCACACCGTATTCCTTCGCTACCATGTGCACGTGATGTGCGCCGCTTACAGAGCCGATGATAGACGCTTGCTGCGCATCGTTTTTCAATCCTTTCCCTGCGTAAAACGCGCCACCGCCGTTGCTGAACTGAACAATCACAGGCGAGTTCAACTCGCGCGCAGTTTCAAGCACTGCGTTGATGCTGTTGGTTCCTATCACATTCACAGCAGGAAGTGCATAGTGATTTTCGAGAGCATGGTTGAAGACTTCAGTTACTTCATTACCGGTAAGAACGCCAGGACGGAAACGCATGGGATTGGTTGGGTTTTGGTTTGAGGCGCGAATATAATGAGGAGTGGCGAATGGCGAGTGGCGACTTGGGCTGAGCGGAGCCGAAGCCGGGCGAGTGGCGAGTGGCGAGTGGCGACTCGGGCTGAGCGGAGCCGAAGCCGGGCGAGTTTCAGGCACTTTTAGAATTTCTAAGATTGTTTTGCGCCGTTCTTATGCTAGATGTGAGGAGCCGCATAAGCTCTTCGGCCTGGGCTCCGAGTTTTTCAGCAACGGGCTCCGAGAGTAAACCCACCTCAAGCATCAGGGCAATCCAATAGTTGGATTCATTGCATTCTTTTCGGGCGATTGATAATTTATGTATGAAATCCGACTTACTCTGCGCATGTTCAGACTCTGCGCATAGTGCTCCGATAGCCGTCGAAGAACGCATTAATTGTCGCGTCAAGATCCACTCCTTTTCTGTTTTCCATAGCACCGCACAAAGTCTGTAAGCTTCGGCACCAAACTCAAAAGACTTTATCTGTAAGGGACCTTTTAAATCAAGCTTCATGGCACAACTATTTATGTGCAAAACAAAAAGCATTCGCAAAAAATCCTTATTCCAAAATCCTATAACTTATGGCTCTTTTATTCCCCTCGCCCCTCGCCCCTCGCCCCTCGCCCCTCGCCCCTC
>JBILIX010000013.1:0-15551 GCA_044368835.1 Flavobacteriales bacterium
CAGGACTGGGACGGTAACAACATCTGGGAAACGACCATTGCAACTGCAACAGCCGACCCAATCCAATACAAATTCATCAACGGTAACGATTGGAATACACCTGAATTGATCGAAAACGTAGGTGCTCCTTGCGGTGACGGTCAAAACCGATTGTTGTCAATTACCGATGTAAATACAGTTCTTCCCGTTTTCTGCTGGAACTCATGTGATGCATGCACACAGCCTGTTGCAATCACGTTCAGTGTAGACATGAATGCTTCATGCTTGGACACCTCACCTGGAGTTAACCTCATGGGAACTGCGACCGATTGGTCAAATGGATCTCCTATGAGTGATGACGATGGTGATGGAATTTGGACTATTACCTTGAATTTGTCTGCCGGAGCGTATGAATATAAATTCCGTGTTGGTGCAGGTGGTTGGGAAGGAATCGGCAACCGTCAATTGACCGTTGTTGCAGATACACCAGAAGTATTGCCTTCCGTTTGTTACAACTCTGCGGAGCCATGCGGAGCTGTTGTAGCTCCCGGCGACGTTACTTTTGAAGTACGTCCGGGTGCTTTGCAATTGGCTGCCGGTCAGGTGATGTGGGTAATGGGTGACTTCACTCAGCCTAACTGGCAAGACGGTGCTTTGCAAATGACTGACACCGATGGTGATGGAACCTGGTCAGTTACTGTTCCGCAGGTGTGTATCAGCTCTTTGTTCTACAAATTCCGCGCAGGTACTCCAGGCGGTGCCGACTTCACTGAAGAGACAGCCGATTTCACTGAAATTGGAGGTTGCGGTGTTAACAACGGTACTTTCACCGATAACCGTCAATTGGTTCGCGCTGATGGCAACCCTGTAACCGTTTGCTGGACATTCGACACATGCGAAGCTTGTGCTCCAGTATCGGTTAATGAATCTGCTGCAGCGGCGAATGTTCGTGTGTTCCCAGTGCCTGCTGACGATCAGTTGAACGTTCAATTCGAAGCTACAGTTGCTCAGCGCATGAATGTTCGCATGGTAAATAGCCTCGGACAGGTTGTAGTTGAAGAAAACCTTGGCGTAGTGTTCGGTCAGAAGACCGTTACCATGAACACTGCAGCATTGGCTTCAGGAATCTACGCATTGACCATCAACAGCGGAGCTCAAACTCAGGTGTTTAATGTGATGGTGAAATAATCGATTACGATTTTTTTACGATATGAAAAAAGGCTCCCAAACGGGGGCCTTTTTCATTTCAAGAATGTGGAAAGAAAAATTTCATGAATGCTCTTTGCAGACTATATTTGGCGGTTAAAACAAACATTAACCTGTATCCAAACCATAACAACTCATGAATAGAGCATTACTTTTTCTTGCTGTTTGTCTGGGGGCTATTTCAAGCACTCAAGCTCAGGTAACCAGCATCACCGTTGAGGAGTTTTACACCGATAACGGATTGTTAGCCGGCTATCCAGCAGGGCATACGACCTATCGTATTTATGCCAACACTCAAAATTCTACCGACCGTGTTACTACGGTTTCAGGCAACGACGATAACCCATTATCGCTTTCAGTATCCGGCTCGGGTATTTGGAATTTTGCTGCAGGTGGAACAACCGGTGATGCGTTGCCATGTATCATTTACGCTTCACAGCCGCTAGCTGAGTACGATTCATACATGACCGTTGGTATTAGCTGCAACGATGACGGAGCAGCCAATCCGGTATTCAAAGCAGAAGACGTTGCTCAGCCTTGGCAGAACCAGGCTTTCGACGATGCTCCATACGGAACCAGCGAGTTTGTAGTGAATACGCCCGTTGGAGGTACTTGGTTTGTTCTACCCGACAACCCGAACTCACAAGCAGGTGCTGATTTGAAAGTTTTGCTTGGTCAAATCACAACTGATGGTGAAATCTGCGGTGTTTTCAATTTGCAGATATTCCCGAACTATACAGGTGCCGGTTCAGTTCCTGTTTACGGTTCTTTTGCGTTCTCGAGCACTACAGGTTGTGTAGCAGGTTGCACAGATAATGCAGCCATTAACTTCAATGCTGCAGCTACATACGACAATGGCCTTTGTTTATTTGCTTGTGATTTGGCAGTGAATGCCACATCTACAGCGCCAAGCTGCTCTGATTCGAATAACGGCGTAATCAATGTCGCAGCTACTGGTGCCCAAGCATTTTATGAATTCTTCTTTGACGGTGTTTCTCAAGGTTTGTCAAGCGATGGAACAGAAATGTTTGATCAATTGACCAGTGGTGTTTACACCATCTCAGCGCGCGATACCCGCTTCGACAACCTATTGGCGAACCCAACGGGAATTACTTGCGAGGCAACTCAAGTGGTGAGCATCGAAGTTTCGCCGGTGCTTCTTTCGGGAAGTATTGGAGGTGCAATTGAATGTGCCGGAGAGAATAACGGTTCAGTAAGCACGGATGCTGCCAACTATGGTGGTGGTACAGGTGCATTGTCATTCGCGCTCTTCAACGACAATGGAACTGCAGTAATGGATGGTAATAATGACCCTGTAGTAGTGTCAACTCCAAACTACTCAGGTTTGACAGGTGGTTCATACTACTTCGTTGCTACCGATGCAAGCGGTTGTACTGCACAGGGTAACAACTTCACCGTTACTAGTCCTTTGGCTATTAGCATGGAAGCTTCCGCTTCAGGCGTAGGGGAGTGTTTCAACTCTACCGATGTAACTAAAATCGTTGCATGGTTCGGTGGTACGGGTGACGTTGACTTCTCGTTGGTAAACGACGGAACGTATTTGTTGGAAGGTGGCGCCTCTACCATTGTTTTGAATAACTTGAGTGTTGGTGATTACACCATCTATGCGCAAGATGAAAACGGTTGTACTGCAGATTATACTTTCACAGTGCTAGGTGGTCCTGCTATCGTCGTTACAGTTGATGTGAATACTCCTTCATGTAATGGTGATACCGATGGTTCTGTTACGGTTTCTTCTACCGGTGGTACAGGAGCCATTCAGTATAGCTTCGACGGTGGTGCACTTTCTAGCAACAACGTAGTTAGCGGTTTGGGCAATGCTACGATCTCATTGGTTGCGGAAGACGCAGTCGGTTGTCAAGCGACACAAACAATTGAAGTGGTTGAACCCGGAGTGTTGGGATCAAGCATCGCTGTAAGCAGCATTTCTTGTAATGGCTTAACCGACGGCTCTATTAACATTGAAGCAACAGGCGGTACATTCCCATTTACGTATGCATTGAATGCTACTCCGGGTGCGAATGACACAAACCCTGTATTCAGTGGTCTTTCTGCCGGTAATTATGTTGTAAATATTGTTGATGCGAACGGTTGTGCTTTTGTGGCTTCTTCTGCATCAGCTATCACTGAGCCTGCAGCATTGACAATTGATGGTCTTACTGCTAACCCAATCGACGAAGATGCAGGTGGTAGCTCTGCGTACACTGTTTCAGGTGGTACACCTACTTACGACTACAACTGGAGTGGTCCAAACGGATTCACAAGTGATGCTCAGGATTTGACAGGTCTTACAGATGCTACAGATGCCGGTGCATACACGTTGACTGTAACGGATGCAAATGGATGTACTGTCGAGCAGAGCATCAGCATTACCGGTTTAAATGAGCTTAACCGTTCATACAATATCAGCTTGTATCCTAATCCGAACAACGGTCAATTTGTGATGAGCATGGAAGGTCTTGCCGGCGAATCAATGTCTTATTCAATCGTTGATAACAGCGGTCGAGTTGTGATGATGAAAGATCTCGGTAACGTGAGCGCTACCCGTGTTGAATCAATCGACATGGCGGGTGCTGCAGCCGGTATCTATCAAGTTCGCTTGATGGTGGGCGGCGAAATGCACAGCATGCGCTTCGTGAAGCAATAATCTCTTTTTAGAATAAATGAAAAAGGCTGTCCGAAAGGGCAGCCTTTTTTCTTTCACAAAATTGTTTCGTTGAGCATCCAGCCTGTGATACTCATGCGATCTCGAGAGGTGAGAAGCACCTCATGCTCCAACTCGCTTAGAAAGATTGCCAGTGTACCTTGCAGAGGTTGAATGCGATGTTCATTGCCTTCGGGTTTGTAGATAACAAGTTCACCTCCATCGGAAGGTTGCCAATCGGCGTTTAAGTAGAGCACTGAGGATACTCTTCGTGGAGATCCATTCTTATGTCGGTCAACGTGCTTTTTATAAAACGTGCCCGGCGGGTAGTGCGCATAATGACATTCATAATCGCGTATGCCTAGATAGAACGTGTAATTGAGCTGCTCGATAAGGGCTGTCATTTTATCTAGATACAAACGCGTGTAATTGGGAGCCTGCTGCGCATCTATCCAACGGATGAAATCGCCGCGTTGTGACGTGTCGACAGATTTGGAGTCTTGCTTGCCAATTGAGGCTTGTCTGAAACCATTGTTGTTTTGGATTTCAATGATTTCAGAGCGAATGCCCGCTGAATCGGTTTCGTTCATGAAGCCTTTTATTTCGGCCCATCCATGTTGTTCGAATTGATCAATCCAGCTATTCATGTTTTTAGGATGCTGTGCAAAACTAAGATGCGAAAGTACCGCTAGCTTCGTTGTGAAGTCTACATTTGGTTTCATCAATCGATTGGTGATATGAAAAAAGTCGTTCTTGTTACCGGTGCGAGCAGTGGCATAGGTAAAGCTGTCGCTTTGTTACTTGCAGAAAAGGGATACCTCGTAATTGGGGCATCGCGCTCAGGAATTGGAGGCGAGGCGTTAGGGTTACGGAATGTCCAGATGGATGTAACCGATTTGTCATCGGTACATGCGCTAATGGTTTCTATTCAACATGAGTTTGGAGCGTTGCACGCCGTTGTAAACAGCGCCGGATTGGGCATGCTTGGATCGATTGAGGACAGCACACCCGAAGAGGTTGAGGCCTTGTTTCAGACCAATTTAATGGGAGTGCATCATATCTGTAGAAACTCACTGGAGCTGCTGAGAAAACAGGAGTTGGGCTATATCATCAACATCACATCCATGGCCGCTCAGATGGGGCTTCCCTACAGGGGTATTTACTGCGCAAGTAAGTTTGCTGTTGAGGGTTATTCGGAGGCCTTGTCACACGAAGTGGCGACCGATGGAATTCGAGTGGTTTTGGTAGAGCCAGGCGACGTGCATACCGAGATCAATATAAATCGAAAGGTTGTCGCTAGCGTGTCGTCGCGCCATTTGTCAAAACATCAAGCGTTGCAACTACAAATAAACCGTGAAGTGGAGGAAGGCTTGAATCCTGAGGCTGTCGCCAAATGCATTTATGGGATATTGTGCTCACCCAAACCCCGTCTTCGATATCGTGTTGCCAAGCCGCAGGCGAAGTTGGCGTATTATCTGATGCGGCTGTTGCCCGATCGGGTTTTCGAAGCAATCGTAATGAAGCATTACAATATATAGATTGTAAAAAGGGCTGCAATTGCAGCCCTTTTTTTATTGAAAGAGGTATGTTCTTTAGTGACCGCCCTTTGATTTTTCTTTGGTTTCAGTCTCAGGAGCATCAACCATAGCGTGAATGGTCACAATGGTTTGAATAGGCTCTGTATTCGCCGTGATAGTAACCGTTTTAGATTGTTTTCCTTTTTTACCGGTAGAGTTGAACTTCACTTTGATGTCGCGAGATTCACCTGCAGGAATTGGGTCTTTTGGATAATCAGGAACCGTGCAGCCGCATGAGCCGTGCGCTTCTTCCAAAATAAGAGGTTGACTTCCGGTATTCGTTACTTTGAAGGCACATTCAACCTGTTCACCTTGTTTGATTGTTCCGAAATCGTGTTCTTTTTTGTCCAGTGCCATGGTTGTTTTTGCGCGTGTTTCGGATAGCTTACTGTTTCCGGTATTCTCCAACTCGCTATTCTGAGCAGCGTTTCCTGTTGATGTTGCATCGGTTGAAAGGGTTGTCGTTTCTGCCGGACGAGATTCAATGTCGTTTGACCCCTTTTTTAATTGCGAATAACCTAGAAAACCAAGGGCTCCGGCAACAACTACCAAAATGCCCACTTTTAATCCATTACTCATCGTATTGTGTTTTTAAGTTTTAAAATGAATGTTCAAATTTACACGGCTTATTTAAAATCGGAGTAGGCGAGTTTCATCTTTTCAAACGACCCATCTTGAAGAACTTGGATTGCTTTTTTCAGCGCCGGATTGAGGTCATTAATGAGCACGTAGAATGCTTCACCGTCGTAGAGGTTTCGAGCAATAAGCGCTTTTGTGCGCAATTGAATAGCGTGTTCAGATGTTTTGAATTCCTGCTCGTTGTAGACGACTTTCTTCTCGGTTAGGCGCGCAATCATGTCGGACATCGCGTTGGAAGGCAGTTGATACTTTGCCGTAAAATCCTTGATGGTGGGGTATTTTTCAAGCAACGAGTTGCGGTTGGTATTGGTGTATTCCATTACCCAATCATTGTTTACGCCTGTGCGCAGCATTTCGCTGAAATAGTTGCTGTTTTCAGAAGTGTCGAGCGGTACGAAAATATCGGGAAGTATACCCCCGCCTCCGTATACTGTTCGTTTTTTAAGGTTGGTGAAGTACTTCAAGGAGTCGGGCAGGTTAAGACTGTCAAGACTGAATAGCTCGCCTTGTTTGAAGCGCTTTTCTTTATCCTTTTCGTATTCAGCCAATCCATCTTCATACGATTTTTGAATGCAACGACCCGAAGGAGTAAAGTATTTCTGAACGGTTAGTCGAACCATGCTTCCATCGGGCAGTCGCACGGGGCGTTGAACGAGTCCTTTACCGAATGAACGACGACCGATGATCAGCCCGCGATCCCAGTCTTGTACAGCCCCGCTTAGAATTTCGCTGGCCGATGCGGAAGACTCATCAATCAGAACAATCAACCTTCCTTTTTCGAAAATACCTTTCTTTTCCGGGTTTGCTCTGCGTTCATCGCGAGGGAATGAGCGGCCTTCTGTATAAACAAGCAAGCGGTCTCCGGAAATGAATTCATCGCACATCTCAACTGCAATGTCCAGCAGTCCACCACCATTTCCTTGCAAGTCGATAACGAGGTCTTTCATGCCTTCTGCGCGGAGTTCAATAATTGCTTTACGCATTTCCTCTGCAGTGGTTTGAGCGAATCGGCTTATCTTGACATAGCCAATACCCGGAGCAGCCATGTAGGATGCATCTGCAGAATAGATGGGAATTTTGTCGCGGGTGATTGTGTAGTAAAGGAGCTCAGGCTCTCGGTTGCGTTCAATACCTACTGAAACCTTCGTGCCCTTTGGTCCTTTCAGCTTTTTCATTACGTCGCTGTTCTTGATGCCAATACCGGCCACGTTTTCACCATCGATTTTTACGATTTTATCTCCGCTTCTTATACCCAGCTTTTCCGATGGACCGCCTTGAATAGGCTCTATTACCTGGATGGTGTCGTGCAGTATTTGAAACTGAACACCAATACCGTCGAAGCTTCCCTGCAAGGGCTCATTGGCCGCGGCAACCTCTTCTTTAGATAAGTAAACCGAATGGGGGTCAAGTTCTTCCAGCATGTGTACGATAGCTTTCTCTACCAGTTCAGAGGAATTGACTGTATCCACATACATGAGATCAATGTAGTTGAGAAGGGTTGAAAACTTATCGGTTGTTTCAGCGGTGTTCTTAATTTGAGCTTGCAGCGAAGCTACACTCAGGGTGAACAGCAAGATGAGGGGATATGCGGTATATTTCATAGTTCGGAGGTAAAAGTAACTTCTCAATCTGAAGTAGAAGTATAAAAATTGGTTAAGATAATCAACGGGCAATTGGTTGGAAATTGCGTCATTCGATTGGCTCGTGAAAAGGTAGGTTCGTGAAGGGGTTATCTTTTCAACAAGAACGAATCTTTTTTTCTGGCTATGGATATTCACGAGCATCTTTGCGCAAACAGCCCTCACTATGACATTACTGGATGGATTAGCTACCTCACGACAAATAAAAACTGAAATTGCTTTTGCTGTCAGCGAATTGGTGAGCAGCGGTCACAGACCACCCCATTTGGCTGCTGTGCTGGTGGGTAATGACGGAGCAAGTCTCACCTATGTCACGTCGAAGGTGAAGTCGTGCGAGGAGGTTGGATTTCGATCGACCCTTATTCAAAAAGATGCTTCTATATCGGAGTCTGAGTTGCTTCAGTTAATTCAAGAGTTGAACTCTAGGGATGATCTGGATGGCTATATCATTCAGCTGCCATTGCCCAAGCATATCGATGAGAAAAAAGTACTACTGGCCGTTGATCCTCGAAAAGATGTTGACGGGTTTCATCCTGAGAATGTTGGTCGCATGGTGCTTGGCTTGCCCTGCTTTCTTCCTGCGACTCCTGGAGGTATTCTGGAGTTGTTGCGACGATACAGTATTGAAACGGAAGGAAAGCACTGCGTGGTCATTGGGCGATCGCACATTGTGGGTTTGCCAATGAGTATTCTCCTTCAGCGCAATATGAAGCCCGGCAATTGTACCGTCACGATAACGCATAGTAAAACCAAAGGACTTGAGGAGCTATGCCGCGGTGCCGATATAATAGTTGCGGCATTGGGTAGGCCTGAATTTTTGAAGGGCGACATGGTGAAGGAAGGAGCCGTTGTAATTGATGTCGGTATTACCCGTGTTCCGGATGTTTCCAAGAAAAGTGGTTTTCGATTGGCCGGCGATGTAGACTTTGCGTCGGTATCTTCCAAGTGTAGTTTCATTACGCCAGTCCCAGGTGGCGTTGGTCCGATGACCATTGTGACCCTGCTGCAGAATACGCTGCAGGCCCGAATGCAACAAATCTGATAGATTGTATTGAAACATTTAAATGATATATTCGTAGCAACGAATGCAGCTGTTGTGCTGCGCTGAAACTAAAACCGAAAAGCTATGAGTACGAACGATCGATTTGATAAAATGAAGCGTTGGGTATTGTTTTCCTTTTCAATCATTTCTTCTTGGCTGTTCTTGCGTCCTTAAAGAATGTGCAAAGAATCTTTTCAGTAAAAGTGAAACAAAAAAAATACCCGATCGTTGAAGGACACTAACTAGAATAACCCTAAACACTATAAACAATGAATCCTTTAAATGAATGGAAGCACGAGGTATTGCAACGCCTGATCGTAATTTTTCTGGGGCTGCTTACTTTGGGAGTTGTAGTTCAATCTTGCGGAACCACGCATCATTCTTGCTCTGCCTATGACAGAGTAGAGATTCCACAGCAGCCCTAACAGGCAGGTTGTGTTGATGTGGGGTTCTTTAAATCTATACTTTAAACAGGCTGCTTCGGCAGCTTTTTTTATGCTTTGTTGAGAGCCTCGACTATGAGCACAGCTTCTTTGGCCTCTCGCACATCATGCACGCGAATAATAGACGCATTGTTCATGAGCGCAATGGTATTGGCAACTGTTGTGGCGTTGAGTGTTTCAGACGCATCGCGGTTGACTAACTGTTGCAGGGTTTTCTTCCGGCTCAATCCGGCTAGTATCGGATAACTGAGCGCACCAAAGAGGTGCAGTTCTTTGAGCAATCGCAAATTGTGTTGCATGGTTTTTCCGAAGCCAAAACCGGGGTCGATGATGATTTGATGAGCGCCAAGTGCGTTCAGCTTTATTATTTGCTCATTGAAATAGTTGAGTACTTCTGCAACAACGTCGGTGTATTTCGGATTGTGCTGCATGGTTTGAGGCTCCCCCTGAATATGCGTGAGCACATACGGAATACCCAATTTACCTGCAGTTGAAAACATATTGGGGTCGAGTGTTCCACCACTGATGTCGTTGATGATGTTGGCGCCTGCTTCGTGCGCAGCTCCCGCAACTTCGCTGTAAAACGTATCGACCGAAATGCATATGTGAGGGAATGCGTCGCGAATTAGAGCAATGGCAGGACCTACTCGTTCTAGTTCGGTTTTGGCATCGAGTCTTTCTGCACCTGGTCGGGTGCTTTGCCCACCGAAATCCAGGATGTCGGCACCATCATCAATCATTTGTTGAGCTCTCTGCAATATGGCAGCCTCGTTGTGCACACGACTATCGGAATGAAATGAATCGGGAGTGATATTTAGAATGCCCATTATGCGAGGCTTTTCCAAGGATAAGCGCCCTCCCGGATAGGTTAGTTCATAAAATGGAGATTCTGTTGTCATGCAAGGCAGTGATTGAAGCGGTCTATGGTGCAAATTTGCGTGCAAATATGGACGAGACTTTAGTACATACCGCCAATCAGTTTGATCGAATCATTTCGCACTGTCGGTCGCTATTCATAAAGAAAACCCTTGATTATGGTACTGCATGGCGCATTTTGCGAACGCCCAGTCTTACCGATCAGATATTCATCAAGGCACAGCGCATTCGAACACTCGAGGAAAAAGGAATGAGCAAGGTGGGTGAGGGTGTCGACGATGAGTTTGTGGGAATCATCAACTATGCGGTTATGGCGTTGATACAAATGCAGCTCTCGGAAACGGTTTCCCACGAACTTCCAGCTGAAGAGGCTACTAATCTCTACGATGAACAAGTGGCAATTACCAAAGCCCTTATGCTGAATAAAAATCATGATTATGGGGAGGCCTGGCGCGATATGCGTGTTTCGTCATTCACGGATTTGATTTTGATGAAGCTATTGCGCATTAAGCAAATTGAGGACAATCAGGGGAGGACATTGGTTAGTGAAGGAATCGACAGTGGCTACCGAGACATACTCAATTACGCTGTTTTCGCATTGATACAGTTGGGACACGCCAATCATGAAGGTGCATGATCTCCTATTTACTCCGTAAGTTGGGATATGGTTTTCTCGTGTTATGGGGTGTTGTTACGCTCGTCTTTTTTCTGTTCAACTTGTCGCCCGGCGACCCTGTTCGCAACCTGGTTGGCGAAAATGCATCCGAGGAGGTTATTGCAAACATGCGCAGAAAGCTTGATCTTGATTTACCGGTAGCAGAGAGGTATTTCTTGTATCTCAACGACTTGTCGCCCTTCGGTGTCCATAGCAACTTGGAATCTTCGCGTGTCTTTTTTAACCCCGATGAATACTCCGGATTTCGCATTGGGTTTGCCAATGAGGGCAAGGCTGTTTACCTGAAGGCTCCCTATTTGAAGCGTTCATTTTTGTCCGAAAAAAGTGTTTCGAGCATCTTGGCTGAAGTGTTACCGGGAACAGTGGTGTTGGCGGTGGTTTCGATAGGGCTTGCTTTACTGGTAGGTTTACTTTTGGGCATTGCAGCAGCGCTGAAAAAGGATGGCTTTTATGACCGCTTGATACTGTTTGTCTCAGCATTGGGCATGGCCGGACCATCTTTCTTTGTTGCTATACTGGTTGCCTGGCTGGGCGCTGTGGTATGGCGCGATCACATAGCGGTTACGGCTGGTGCTCTAATACTGATAGTAGCACTTGTGTTTTCATTCATAGTTTATCAAAGGCGGAGCGTTTGGTATGTATGGGGCTTGCCTGTTTTGATTGTAGTGCTCTATGCAACCGATTCACTTGGCATGCGCAGTGTGGTGATGGTATTGCCAGGCACAGGACTGAACATGACCGGTAGCTTATACAGTGTGGATGTTTGGCAAGGTGAGTTTTTGGACTTGCAAAATCTCATTCTGCCTGTCCTGACATTGATGATTCGCCCCTTGAGTGTTATCGTGCAGCTCACCCGAAGTTCATTGCTCGATGTTATGCAGCAGGATTACATACGAACCGCTCGTGCAAAAGGGTTGTCTGAGCGTGAAGTAATATTCAAGCACGCATTGCGAAACGCTTTGAATCCTGTGATAACAGCAGTTAGCGGTTGGTTCGCTTCCTTGCTTGCCGGAGCCATCTTCGTAGAGTTTGTTTTTGGATGGAAAGGGTTGGGCCAGCAGATGTTTACGGCCATAGAAAACCAAGACATGCCTGTTGTAATGGGCGGTGTGATTGTTATTTCAGCGGCATTCGTTTTAATCAATATCGTGGTCGACTTACTCTACGCCTGGATCGATCCAAGGGTTCGTATGAGTTGACCGAATCACGTATGTTGTTCAATGATTTGCTTTAATTGAAAAGCAGGCACCACGCCCGATTGTCGCCAAACTACTTTGCCCTGTTTGAACAAAATGAGTGTAGGCACTCCGCGCACTTGAAAGGCACCGGCTGCTTGCTGGTTTTTGTCGACATCGATTTTGATGATTTTAGCCGACTCACCCACATCCGATTTTAGTTCTTCCAAGATGGGAGCCATGGCTTTGCATGGGCCGCACCACTCCGCGAAAAAGTCGACCAGTGTGGGCGTTTCACTTTGAATGAGTTCCTGAAATGATTGCGCCATACGTTATTTTTTTTGAGTTGAACAAGTAGAAAAGCCGAAGGGGGCATAGAGCGGGCAAAACCGCACAAGGCTGGTGAGCGTGAACACTATGGCTAGAACAAGAAGCACAATGCCAAGCGTTCCAGTTACAGTTTCTGTGAAAAAGAGAGTAACGAATATCGCAGCCAAAACTAGGCGTATGATACGATCTGCTGAACCCATGTTTGCTTTCATAACGTTGTTTAAGATGTTTGCGCAAACATGCGGACGCTCATGGAAGCGTGAAGTGACTTTTGTTACAGGAGTGTAATTTTATTTCGACCCAATTTTACGAGTCCTTCCACTTCCATTTGTTTTAGTAATCGCGACACGACTACACGCGCTGTTCCGAGCTCGTTAGCAAGTTGCTCATGCGTAACCGATAGTGTATTACTCTGGGTGATATCCGCTTTTTTCTCGAGAAAGAGCAACAGACGCTCGTCCATTTTTTTGAAAGCCACAGCATTGACAACCTCGAGTAACTCTTCAAAACGCTGGTGGTACAAACGGAAGATGTAATCCAACCATTCGGGGTATTCGCGGATGAGCTCTTTTACTTTCGAGACAGGGACAAAGAGAATATCGGTTGTTTCTTCTGCTACGGCCCTCACTTTACTGGTGTCGTTGTGCAATCCGCCTAGAAACGACATGATGCAACTTTCGCCGGCTTTGATGTAGTAAAGCAGGATTTCCTTTTCATCGCCCTCGGATCGCATCACACGAATGCTACCGGAGGTGACGATCGGGATGGAGCGGATGTGGGCATTTTCCTGTAAAATGACATCACCCTCTTCGAAGGTCTTGTGAACGCTCAACTCCAAAATTTTGGAAATCATTTGAGGTGATGCTTGGAATTCTATAATCTCGTCCAGTTCCATGGTGCCGCATTTTTATCCAAAATTAGGTGATAGGTTGTGAGAATGCCAAGGAAAGCAAAACAGGTGATTAACATGACAAATAGAGCCCATTGAGTTTCTATTTTTGCGGCCTAATAATTAATTAATTCATATCTCATGAAGTTTTTACTTTCTTGCTGCTTGATTGTAATGGCAGCGTTGGCTCAGGCTCAAAAGCCATATTTCCTAATGAAGGCCCCGGAAAAGCCGTTGGTGGGTGTTAAACGAGTTGCTGTTCTTGATTTCGGTGAAGAAAACAATAACTACTACTACGATCGTTACGACGGACGTGGTAAAAAGACAACCGACCAGCTTCTTCAGGCTTGGATGCAAGAGCAGCGCGGTGTTGATAAAGTGAGCGTTGGTTTGTTTAAGGTGGAAGATGGCGAGACTTTTCAAAAGGGAGTTAAGACGTCCATTTTCTCTTTTGTTGATCGCACCGATATGGAGCGTATCCTGAAGGAACAGCAATTGGGAATGTCAGGTGTTATCGATGATTCACAAGCCACAACAGTTGGTAAAATATTGGGTATCGATGCTATTATTTCGGGAAGCACCAATTGGAATGAGAACTATGAATCGGGCAGCACTCGTCGTGTTCGTAAGATCCGCGCGACCATTTCGATGAAGATTATTTCGGTTACTACAGGTCAGGTGTTGGCGATTATGTCAAAGGACGTAACAAAAGAATCTTCTTCTTCCTACGACCCAAAAACAGGAAACTGGACAGCGATGACAGCTACGAACATCTTGGTTGACCAAGCTTTTGATGCGTTGGTTAAGATGGCAGCTGATTATGTATGCCCAATCTTCGAACAAGTGAAGCCTGATTTCCGCAAGATTAAAGTAAAGGACCATTCCGCTCAGGGAAAGAAGGCAATGGAACTTTTGGAAGATCAAAAGGACTATGAGGGTGCGTTTACAATTTATAAGGGTATTGTAGAAGCAGATCCATATTGCGCTGAAGCACTTTGCAACATTGCACACATTTATTTGACCTATGGAAATTTTGAAAAGGCTGTTGAGTTCTACAAGCAGGCAGCAGAGATTGACCGTGAGGAATACGGAAAGGAATTGGCGTTTGGTCAAAAGAAGTTGGATGAAGTACCAGTGTTGGCTTCTATCGGCATCACACTCCCAGTAAATGAACTTGCCGGCAATGCACATTCGGCTTCTGCAAAAGCAGTTAAGACGCGCGGCGGCAAGTCAGATCGTTATGATGTGCTTTCGGGCCCAGAGAAGGGAGCTAGCGTAGTTAGCAAAGTTCCCGGTGACACTGAATTCGAATTGCTCGGTGACAACGGTGATTTCGTGAAGATCAAATTGATGGGTGGAAAGGAAGGATATATCCTGAAGGATAACGTGAAGATGTAATTGCTGCTTTATAACCCTTTGAAAAGGTTGAAAGAGACGGTGTCGAAGCCGGAGCTTTCAACCTTTTTCATTTATGGCAGCATTCAATTTGCTTTGTCTGAGTTTCGAAATGTGGGCTCACGAAGGGGATGCCCAAATTGGCGCCCCTGAGTAAAACAAGGAGTGCAATAATCGAGAAGGCCAATTGCATTCGTTGGGAAGTTGCGGCGTTGAATCGGCCTTTAATCCAGTACGTTAGTTTAGATACAGCGGCGAGCGCAGGTGTAGTTGCAACTCCGAAGAGTAGCATGAATAGCCCGCCTTTCCACGCTTGATCGGCGGCAAGAGAACCTGCAAGTGCAGTAAATACTAGACCGCACGGAAGTAATCCGTTTAACATGCCAAAGAGGAAGCGATGATGATGCTTTTGTGAGCGAAGTGCTGCACTCATAACCGCACGCAATCGTTGCGCCAGTCGACTTGCCGGAAGTTTAATAAAACTGCTCAGCGATGGAAAAAACAACAGCAAGAACATAGCAATACCGGCTAATAGAACTGCCCAACGTTGCAGGCCCAGGGTCGCGAATCCCTGACCGATGCTTCCAATAATTAGCCCCAATGCGGAATAGGTTGTCCACCGCCCCATGTGATAGAGTAGCTGCGATAGCGACCATCTTTTCTGAATTGAGACCGATTCAAGCACGCAGTTATGTAGCTTGTAATTTCCATTCCAATACTTGTTCGATGAAGTAGGGCTTGCTATCTATTTCAAACGAGAGTTTGATTAAGTAGATTCCTGTTGGAAGTTCGCTCAGCCCAAAGACCTGCGCGGCAGCGTTTGTTAGAGGCAAATGTTGGTCGAGTGAAGCATTTGAAGGGCAATACACATGGATATTTCCATTCGTTAAATGCTCGCAGGAACCAGGCAATTCAACTAGGAGTTGATTCGCATCTTGACGAACGACGGGCCGCTCAGACATTGTGCTCGCATTTCGTTGTGCTTCTATTCGTTTGCTGTAGGCCAACTCCTGGGCGTA
>JBILIX010000197.1:0-4720 GCA_044368835.1 Flavobacteriales bacterium
GCCAGCATCGCCGGGCTGATTTCACCGGTGTAAGCGCCTGCATCGTGTTGTGAGCAATTTTGTGCCGACAGCGCAACAGCAGCAGGCAATACACTGCGCAAACCATGGATATAAAGCGAAGGCGGGCATACTACAACTTGAACCGATGAAGGGAATTGCTTGCTGTGGCTGGCCAATGCAGAAGCAAGCTCTTGAGCCTCAGGCCACGACTTGTTCATCTTCCAATTTCCGGCTACGATTTTTTTCCGCATGTGCATCAAGTTTAGTGCGGCGAAAGTAAGCAGGAAATAGAATGGACATTACCAGCTCACAATGAAACCAAACGTCGGGATAAACGCTCCCTGCGCATTGGCAATGCTTTTTAAGCGGTAACGCTGCTGTTCAATGGGCGACTCCGGGTTTTCGATGATTCCCGAACCTGTAGGATTACCGTCACTGTCTGGATTTCTATCCAAAATGAGCGCCTGCTGACTATCGGCATCGGCAGTAACGTTCTCGAGGTCCATGTATACATTGAGTGTCCAACCCGTGAAGTTGTAAATACGATCGACACGCAGGTTGATGATACTCGTTGATTTGCCTCGCAGCTCGTGCAGGCGATCGAAGTCGCGTATACCGGCATTGTTGATTTCCCATACCAAGCGCTGTGCGGATAGTTCCTCGTTAAACGGAGTGTATGGAATTGCAGACTGGTATCTCCAATTGATACCGGCCTCCCATTGCGTACCGAAACGCTTTCCCAATGTGAAACTTACGACATGGCGAGCATCCCAGGCCGAAGCTACATATTCATTGCGCTTATCGAGGTATTCGCTCCATGACAACGTGTAAGATACCATTCCGTAAAAACCCTTGTACAATCGCTGCTGGTAAAGAAATTCCGCACCATACGCACGGCCCTTGCTATCAAAACTCACGGGGTAATTCCCGAACACTCCGAAGTCGGCCGGAACGTGCGCTATGCTGATGCTATCACGCAATGACATCAGATAATTGGGATAACGCTTATAAAATCCCTCCAAACTCAATCGGCTTGAAATAGGCGTATCCCATTTTATCCCTGCGGTATAATGAATCGATTCTACGAATTGAGTCCGTTCCTGATTATCCAACACGCCCGAGTTGTGGTAGCTCAAGGTCATCATGGAAGGAAGCTGAAAATAATTGGCAATACCTGCTTGCAGCGCAAACCCCTTGAACAAGGCAAAGGAAAGGTTGGCTCGGCCTGAAAGGTTTTCCAGCGGATTGTTTAACGATGCATTGTACGTGCTGCCATCGGCTCTTCCCCCAACTGTTGCGGTAACCTTGTCGTTGAACCAGCCTTTGCTCAGTTGAGTAAATGCAGCATAGTTCTGAAACCCCACAGGCGAAAAGTAATTGACCTCAATAGGACCGTATTCATTGAATATGCGTGTGAATACATCGAACTCCCCGTGCACATCTTCCCAGGAAACACCACTGTTCCATTTGAAGTGCTCCGCTGTGTGAGTATACTCGGCACGCACGCGGTGTGACCACTCGCGTGAGTTGTACTTCAACAGCAAGCCTGCAGCATTCGACGCATCATTATTATAGTATTTCTCAGCACTGTTTTTTAGTTCACTCCTACTACCTGTCACCATGAAGAAGCCATTCTTGCGATAGGATTTGTACACAGCACCCGCTGTATAGTTGGACTGATCGCTAAAAGGTAAATTCTCGAGCAGGAAGCGCTGAATCTCATTATTTCCTACTTCCGTGTTGAGTTTGAAATCATCGATGGCACCAATTCCCAAAAGAGTTATAGTATTGCGCGGATTGAGCTTCACACGCACTTTCAGTGTTGCATCATTATACACGGGTGAAAAAGCGAAGTTGAGCAACTTCAAAATATATTGTCGATACGAACGACGCAACGTTGCCAGGTAGTTGACACGTTTACCAATGGGACCGTCTAAGGCAATTCCCATATCGGTTCCACCCAGTCGGGCGGTTACGTGCAAACTATCGTTGTTGCCCTCCTTGAGTTGAAAGTTGAAGACCGAACTCAACGCATTTCCTCTGTTGGCAGGAAATTGAGCACTCATATACTCCACTTCACGCAGTTGATTGGCATTGATAATAGAATATGCCCCACCGCTTGCGCCCTGTGTAACAAGGTGGTTGATGACAGGTATCTCCACATCGTCAAGAAAGAAACGGTTTTCATTAGGTGCTCCACCGCGAATAATCAAATCATTGCGAAAAGCCGATGTGGCGGTTACCCCCGGTAATGTGCGTATCACCTTCGATACATCGTTGTCGCTACCGGGATTTCGCTGAATTTCATTGGCTCCCAAACTGCGCATGGAGGAAGGCACATCGATACCCCGTTTGAACGGAGCAGCTTCTACAATCACTTCCTGAAATGCTCCGGATCCGGGTACCATTTCAATCACAAGACGCACCGTATCGCGCGGTTGTAAAATCACTTCAGCCAACGAAAACGGTTCGTATCCGAGTATGGTTGCTTTCAAGGCATAGCTGCCCATGGGTGCTTCCAACAAGAACTTGCCCAACTGATTGGTAGCAGTATGCGCAGCCCCCTCACCAAGCACCACTTGCACAAACTCAAGCGGCTCGCGTGTATTGGCATCGCGACACTGACCCGACACTACGCATTTCTGCTGCGCGTAAATCGGCGCGCTCAACAAAAGCACTAGATGCAAAACGAACAACCTCATCAATAATCCAGGGTTATCTCGATGGTGGTTGAACTCCCATTGTGCGTGAAAGCACACTCCTTGAACGCCGGAGGACCAAACATGCTCAACGCATTGTTTGAAACACCAATGCCTTCTTCCGGAATACCAAACATATTGGTATCGAGCGTATTGTTTTTGTTCTCATCGTGCATGACCGTTACCGCATAGGTACCGGCCGGCAGATCGGGAAATGTATACACCACTGTGCTTCCTGTGATGGGAACCATCGCTTGTTTCATCGCTTTCGTGTGCTCGGAAGGGAATCCGTTGGCGCCGTTAAAAATGAGCAAGGCCAACTGACCTGCGTTGCCTTCAATGCCCTTAATCTTTACTACCACACCTCCTGCAGGTGGAGTGCGAAAGCCCAGAAGGACGAGACTTGCGATTATGACTAAAAAAATAGACTTATTCATTGCTTGCATGTTGAGTTAAAAATGTTCCGTGATAGCCAAATAATATACTGTGTGAAAGAAATGCCTTGCCCACTTCATTCAACGTCATTGCATCGAGCACAAGCAGATAGGACGTTTGACTTTCGGCGTTCAAAACTACCGAAAGCAACACGCCTTCATCTTCCGAATGAGCGCCCGGCGACGGCACAAACACCGGTTCGCCTGGGTAGTGATACTCGCGGTACCATGACTGAGATGTTCCCTTTTCAGTATCTATCTTTTCGATTTGGTTGTAAAACTCGTTCGGTCTTTTCTCATTGACGCCGCAACCGTAAACGTATCGATACGACGAGTGGGTCCGCGCAAAAGAGTGATTGATTACAGGCAATTCCAGGCACACATCAGCCAGTTGCTTTGCCTCGATGCACTTACCTTTTTTCAAGTCGAGAGTAAACCTGCGCATGGTACCTTTGGGAAGCGGCTCATCCGATTTCGACAGCTTCGCTTTATAATAGTGACTGATGATATCGGCATTGTCGTATGCACACAAATCCACTTCCAACACATCTCCCCTTTCGCGGGCAAACACATGATGGAAGCTGAAAAACGAAGGCACCTTTATAGTCGAAACTCGTTTCCCTGTTTTGCGATCGATGATGATAAACCGACTTCCCATGGAGGGATTCCAGTGGAAGTTCTCTATAAACGGCTTGGCGCGGAACAAGAGCATGATGGATTGCACCACCAATGGAAATTCGGCAATGATGAAATAATTCTCGCTCATTCCGAAGCTATGCATGTAGCCGGGCATGCGCACAGGCACAGATGCAAGTTCCTTGGCTTCCCCACTTATTTCGTAAATCTTGTAGAAGTTGATGGGGCCATACTGCACGACCAGGTTGTATGCACCATGCTCATCGACTAATGGATGAGCGGTGGTCATGCGATTGCCTCCGTACTTCCCGAAATCATATACGCCAACCGATTCCAGTGTTTTGGGATCAATCTGAATTTGCATGAGGGGCTCCCCAAAGGCAAAGGTCTTCTCCCCGATTTGTCCTACATTAACCTTGGCGCTATCGGTAATTTTCGGATCGGGATTAAATATCGTTTGAATCTGCTGAAAGAGCGTTCGGCAAGGATCCGTTGCAAAATCTGAATAAGCAATACGTCCTTCATGCTGAGCCGCTTTGAATGCATTGCACTGAATGAATCGGCTTCTATATCCTACTTTTCCCTTGCTCAAGTGAAATCGATGAAGCATGGCCAAACCGTCAAACCAATGCTTCATCGGCTTGTCGATCAACACTTGCCCCGGCCCGTTGCGAATCAACTCACCGTTGAGCCACTCGGGTATAGATCCTTCAACCTCCAAATTATCCATAGCGATCTCTTTGCTGTTACGCAAGAAACCATGCTCCAAGTAAGGAGGTGTTATGTGGGCTGTAACAGGCATCTATCAGAGCACAGCCGCTGCCTTAGAGGCCGGCTTCACCGTTTTATTAAGTGTGGGTGTTTCCATGCGTGTCCAGGTCTTGGCTGCTTCCGGGTCGATGAGTTCCGCTGCAATTTTACCGCTGGCGATAACTGCGGGAACCCCTGCTC
>JBILIX010000198.1:0-4714 GCA_044368835.1 Flavobacteriales bacterium
AGTACGAGGTGAAGGACGCTATTCCACACAACGGTGCTTTGCTGCATGAACAAGGTATAACGGTAGCCTTCAACAGCGACGATGCTGAAATGGCCCGCCGCCTCAACCAAGAAGCTGCCAAAGCGGTGAAGTACGGTGGTGTAAAAGAAGAAGACGCGCTGAAATTCGTAACCTTAAACCCCGCTAAACTGCTGCGCATCGATAAACGCACAGGAAGTTTGGCTGCTGGCAAGGATGCTGATGTTGTCATTTGGACCGACCATCCGTTGAGCATTTATGCAAAAGCAGAGAAGACCTTTGTAGATGGCATCTGTTATTTCGATGCCGAGCGGGATGTGGAGATGCGCAAGAGCATGAACACCGAACGTGCGCGCCTCATTCAGAAAATGCTCAACGCAAAGGGTGCCGGTGAGCCTGTACGAACACCAGGATTCAAAGACAAGAAGCATTTCCATTGCGATACGCTCGATCAAACTTCACAAGGCGTTTCATTCAAATAATAAGCAACCATGAGAACGATACTCTTCACGATATTTCTTGCAGCAATCCTGCAGTTGACTGCTCAGCAAAACCCAACCGTAGCGCCGGCACAAACGCGCTCAGTGCTTATTATGAATGCCACTGCGCATATAGGTGATGGAACCGTCATCGAAAATGCAGCCATCGGTTTTCGTAATGGCAAGCTCGATATGGTGGCCGATGCGCGCCTCATTCGGTTGGGAGCAAATGCCTACGATGAAACAATCGATGCGGCTGGCAAGCAAGTCTATCCCGGCTTCATAGCAACAAACTCAACACTTGGACTGCATGAGTTGGACGCCATTCGTCCGGCCAACGATGTGGCAGAAACAGGCGCCTACAAGCCTGGTATTCGTTCAGCAATAGCGTACAACACCGATTCGGAAATCATACCCACCGTGCGCCTCAACGGTGTTTTGATGGGACAGATAACGCCGCGCGGAGGTGTCATTAGCGGCACGTCATGCGTTATGCAATTCGATGCTTGGAACTGGGAGGATGCGCTTGTAAAAGCCGACGACGGTGTGCACCTCAACTGGCCGGGTGTATTCCATAAGCATTACGACAAAGGAAAGGTGAATGTTGAGAAAGTGAAAACGTATGATCAGCAGTTGCGCGAGATACATACCTTCTTCAATGAGGCCCGTGCTTATTGTGCTGTGAAGGAACCTGCAATTCGTGAAGTGCGTTTTGAAGGGTTGCGCGGAGTGTTTAGCGGAACGCAGAAATTGTATGTGCACGCCGACGATGCAAAGTCAATACAAGAGGCACTCAATTTTAAAGCGAGTCAAAACGTAAAGCACATGGTCATTGTAGGCGGCTATGATGCGCATCTTGTTGCAGATCAGCTCAAGGCCAATCAAGTTGCCGTGTTGCTCCGCAGATTGCATGAATTGCCTATGTATTCGGAAGACGATATTGATCTTCCATACAAATTACCGATGTTGCTTCACCAGGCAGGTGTTCAATTTGCCTTGCAGAACGAGGGTGACATGGAGCGCATGGGAGCCCGAAACTTGCCGTTTTACGCGGGCACAGCGGTAGCATACGGTTTGCCCTATGAAGAAGCGGTTCGTTCATTGACCCAATCGCCCGCAAAAATTCTCGGAATCGACAGCACCTGCGGAACACTCGAAGTGGGTAAAGATGCAACGCTGTTTATTTCGACAGGCGACGCGCTCGACATGCGCACCAACGCCCTCACGCACGCTTTCATCCAAGGCAGGAGCATCGTATTGCGAAGTAAGCAAACGGAACTCTACGAGAAGTACAAACAGAAGTACGATTCGCAGAAGGAAAAGAAGTAGAATGCTCGCACACTCTCGCAATTCTCTGCGCCTTTGCGGTTAAAAAACAATCCTAGGTCTTCATCCCTTAATTTTGACCACTATTCCAGAGGACATTGAAACTCCGCGCCGAACATATCATCAAGCAATACGGTCAACGCACCGTTGTGAAGGGGGTTTCCTTTGAAGTAAATCAAGGAGAAATCGTTGGATTGCTTGGGCCGAATGGTGCGGGCAAAACCACCAGTTTCTACATGGTTACGGGCTTGGTGAAACCCAATGAAGGTCATGTTTTTCTCGACGATATCGACATCACACGCGAGCCGATGTATCGCAGGGCGCAATTGGGCGTGGGTTATTTACCGCAGGAAGCCAGCGTGTTTCGCAAGTTGTCGATTGAAGACAACATCAAGGCTGTGCTCGAAATGACGAAGTTTAGCAAGAAGGAGCAAAGCGATAAATTGGAGTCACTTCTCGAGGAGTTTGGTCTCACACACAAGCGCACCTACATGGGTGGCACACTGAGCGGAGGCGAGCGCCGGCGCACAGAGATAGCGCGCGCATTGGCTACCGACCCCAAGTTTATTTTGCTTGATGAACCCTTTGCAGGTGTAGACCCGATAGCGGTTGAGGACATTCAGAAAATTGTATATCAACTGAAGCAGCGCAACATAGGCGTGCTCATCACCGACCACAATGTGCAGGAGACGCTCTCGATCACCGATAGAGCATACTTGCTATACGATGGCCAGATATTAAAGGCGGGCACAGCAGAGGAGCTTGCAGCCGATGAGCAAGTGCGTAAAGTGTATCTAGGTCAAAACTTCGAATTACGAAAGGTTAAAGTGGGCTGATACCCCAATAAAAAAGCCTCCCCGTTGGGAGGCCTTCTTACTTAACCAAATCCATTAATTAACCAAAAAACAAATCACACCTTTGGTACGGGGGGTGAAGTTGGAGGGTTACGTTTTGTGAAATTTTTTACAGTGGAGACGCAAAGGGAAAAAGCTCTGCTCTGCAGTCTTTTGGCTTTTACATTCATTCGACAACTTAATACAAGCCAGACTTCCCACACATGCATAAACGTGGTTATACAATAACGAGAGACCACACAACCCCTAAAAACATCACGCCACTCTCCAATTCAGGTTGACATTTGGAAAACTTTACCATTCGTGCAGCCCATTAGAGTTTTCAAATTTCAACATCAAGAACAACTTAAAAAGTATATTTTTGAATACTTCGAATTAAGAAGAAGTATTTCAATTCCTTAAGAAACTAAAAGAAATCAAATGATAAATAAACTATTTTTCCTTTCTGTTCTAATTACCATTCATCTCAGCGTTAACGCTCAGTGCTATTCAATAGGTGAATCATTACCAAACCAAGGATATGTATTAAATTCAACAGGAAATTTGGAGTTGGACAATATTGTCAAAACAGAAATATCCAAACTAGAGAATTTCTACGGGGTAAATATTGACTTTTTCTTTCTTTTAGAGACTTATCAAAAATCGGCTTTTTTCAGTCCTCTATGCACGCAGAATTGTAATGGTAGCATCATGCTTGGACTAGCTATGATTCAAGACTTACTTACTAAGAAGCACGGGGTTGAGTGTATTAAGGCTGTTTTAGCCCATGAGTTCGGACATTGTCTACAATCAATTCAAGGATGGTCCGAGTTGGGAAAACGAAGAGAGCTTCACTCAGATTTTATGGCTGGTTATTATATAGGAAAAATGTATAATTATAGCAATGATCAAATGAACACCCTTTTTCAAGAGTTTTATTCTATTGGAGATTTTTATTTTTGGGACATTAACCATCACGGAACAGGAATTGAAAGACAATGTGCGTTTCTTGAGGGCTATTATTATGCAAAAGAAAATAACGCCAGTTTAGGTTCCGCAAATAGTTACGGAATTCAATATGTAATTGCCGACAACCCTTGTGCAGTAAGGAAATATAAGCAAGCAATTAGTTACCAAGAAGAATTTTCTCGTCGCTACGAGCAAGATTTAAAAACTGGTAATATTGGGGTTTTGAAATTTAAAGCTAAGGATAATGCCAAGTACAAAATCCTAACAATTAATGGCTACGGCCAAAGGGTTGTTTATTTAATTAATCAACCATATTTTTCATATGATTCTAATGGGAAACCGAATTTTTATCCTCCCGTTAATGAAATAACAATTTCTCCTGTTTCAAAGGGAATAATACTTCCTTTTCAAATCTACAAAACCACGACATTATTCGGGGATATACTTCAATGGGATTCTCAAGATCCTGACCATATGCCCGTTCAAATAGGTACTACTAAATCCCTTGAATTTCAAATGGGGGGACTCTTTAAAAGAGCTAGTGTAACGCACAACTTTTGATAAGTTGGGATACCTATAGACGACAATATTCAAGCTTTAAATCAAAATGAAAATAATTTTCTCAAAAAAAGAAAATCATAAATATACATTACCGATTACCCCATCTCCACCCAATCGCCATGCTCCTTGATGAGTGCTATAAGCTCTTCAACAGCTTGCTCTTCGGGGACGTTTTTCTTGACGACGTTCTTCTCTTTGTAGAGGGTAATTTTGCCGGGTCCAGTGCCCACATAGCCATAGTCAGCGTCGGCCATTTCGCCTGGGCCATTAACGATGCAACCCATGATACCAATCTTCACGCCTTTCAAATGCGAGGTGCGTGAGCGAATCTTCGCTGTGGTTTCCTGCAAATCAAATAGAGTGCGACCGCAGCTTGGACAAGAAATATATTCAGTTTTTGAAATGCGTGTGCGTGTGGCTTGCAGTATTCCGAAGGCAGTGCTGTTGACGCGCTGCATCGGTATTTCCGATGCTGAGATGAAAACGCCATCACCCAATCCGTCGATGAGCAATGCGCCCAAGTCGGTA
>JBILIX010000199.1:0-4712 GCA_044368835.1 Flavobacteriales bacterium
GCGCGCACGGCTCACGCCAAGAAGCAAGTAGAGCTAGCGCAATATGAATACCTGTTGCCGCGTCTCACACGCATGTGGACGCACTTGGAAAAGCAACGCGGAGGCATTGGTATGCGCGGCCCCGGTGAACAGGAGATCGAAACCGACCGTCGTATTGTGCGCGACCGTATTGCGTTCTTGAAGGAACAGCTGAAGGAGATCGACAAGCAAATGGCTACCCAGCGCGGCAACCGCGGAGCACTTGTGCGCGTGGCGCTGGTGGGTTACACCAACGTGGGCAAGAGCACCATCATGAACATGCTTTCGAAGAGCGACGTATTTGCCGAGAATAAACTCTTTGCAACGCTTGATACCACTGTACGAAAAATTGTAGTGCACAACTTGCCTTTTCTGCTTACCGATACGGTGGGTTTCATACGCAAGCTTCCTCACCAACTGATAGAGTCGTTCAAGAGTACACTCGATGAAACCCGCGAGGCTGACTTGCTGGTGCATGTGGTCGACATTTCGCATCCTCAGTTTGAAGACCACTTTAATGTGGTAAACGAAACGCTTAAGGAGATTGGCGTGGGCGATAAACCCACCATGGTAATCTTCAACAAGATTGACGCGTACAAGCATGTTCCCAAGGACGAGGATGACCTCACTCCGCCCACACGCGAAAACATTACCCTCGAAGAGTTGCAACGCACTTGGATGGCACGTCTTCAAAACTCGGATGTCGTGTTTATTTCGGCAGCCAAAAAGCTTCATGTAGACCAGCTCCGTGACGTGCTGTATGAGCGCGTGCGCCAGATACACATCACGCGTTTCCCGCACAATGACTTCTTGTTTCCAATGGAGTGACTTTTAGGCCACGAATGCACGAATGTTTGGGAGTTGCTAAATTGACAAACGCCATTACTTCATGATTTCATTGGAGTGGCATTAGGACACGATTGCAAAAGGAAACTTTTAATGATTGCTAAAGCTTTAAATCTTTGATATCAAAGAAATCATTCGTGCATTCGTGTCCAAAACAAATGTGAAAGAATTCGTAATAACTTCACATCCTTTGCACTAAGGACAGTGATACATTCGCACAACAAATTCTATTCACGCGTTTATGAGTAACACAGCATCACCCGCTAACTATAGGGTGTCGCACATGGCCGAGAATCTTATCGGCTCAGAAATCATCAAACTGGCAGGCGAAATCCGCGAGCTGATGGCAAAAGGTGAGAAAATCTACAATTTCACGATTGGTGATTTCGATCCGAAGATTTTTCCGATACCTACTGAACTCAAGCAGGCCATTGTGGATGCATACATGAACGACGAAACCAACTACCCGCCGGCTGATGGTATGTTGGATTTGCGAAAGGTCGTTGCAACAGCTATCGCCAAGCAACAATCACTCGAATACGCCGCCGATGAAATTCTGATTGCCGGTGGTGCTCGTCCAATTATCTACGCCATTTTTCAGGCGGTTGTAGACCCGGGTGACAAGGTCGTTTTCCCTGTACCCAGCTGGAACAACAACCACTACACGCACCTCTCGCATGCGAAGCAAGTGTTTGTGGAAGCAAAGGCGGAGAACAACTTCTTGCCTACAGCTGATGAGCTGCGCCCATACCTGGCGGATGCAACCCTGCTGGCTTTGTGCTCGCCGTTGAATCCGACAGGCACTGTATTTTCAAAGGAACAGTTGGAGGCTATCTGCGATTTGGTGTTGGAAGAAAACAAACGCCGCTCGCCCGACGAGAAGCCGCTCTACCTCATGTACGATCAGATCTATGCGGTGTTGTGCTACGGTGATGCGAAGCATTTCGATCCTGTTTCATTGCGCCCGGAGCTGCGCCCGTATACCATTTTCGTGGATGGGATTTCGAAGAGTCTTGCTGCAACAGGCGTGCGCGTCGGTTGGGCTTTTGGTCCGCGCAAGGTGATCGACAAAATGAAGAGCATTCTGGGTCACGTGGGTGCCTGGGCACCAAAGGCAGAGCAGGTGGCCAGTGCGAAATACCTCGCTAATCAAGTAGCGGTTGACACGTTTCTCGCCTCATTCAAAGCGGAGGTAGAAGAGCGGTTAAATGGTTTTTACAACGGTATACAAACGTTGAAATCGGAGGGCTTTCCCGTCGATGCAATTGCTCCGATGGCAGCAATTTACCTGACGGTGAAATTCGACCTGAAAGGCCATACAACACCCGACGGGCAGACCATAGAAAACACTACGCAGATTACTCAATACCTACTCAAAGAAGCCAAATTGGCCGTGGTGCCGTTCAGCGCATTTGGTGCGTCGAAGGAAAGTGTGTGGTATCGCTTGTCTGTGGGCACGGCGACTGTTGCCGATGTGCATGCGTCGATTGAAAGTCTTCGTGCGGCGCTGTCTAAGTTGAAGGTCTAGGAGAACAGGATTATAGTATTGTAGGATTATAGGATTACAGGGGTCGCCTCCCTATTATCCTGCGATCCTATAATCCTACAATCCTATATCCTATAATCCTATATTTGCGCCTCCTTGATTTCCAACTATCAAGGCTGCAAGGAAAACCATGAATAACAAGAACTACTGCGTCATCATGGCGGGTGGCATCGGAAGCCGTTTCTGGCCCATGAGTCGCACTGCTTTCCCAAAACAATTTCACGACATTTTGGGTGTGGGTCGAACGCTTATTCAGATGACGTACGATCGTTTTCTGCCTATATGCCCGAAAGAAAATATACTGGTAGTTACCAATGAACGCTACAAGGATTTGGTGCTCGAGCAGCTGCCCGATTTGAAACCTGAGCAAGTGCTTTGTGAGCCCAATATGCGCAATACAGCTCCTTGTGTGGCTTACTCTGCCTTTTGGATTGCTGAGCGTGAGCCCGATGCCAACATCATCGTGGCACCCAGCGATCACCTGATTCTGAAAAACGAAGAGTTCTTGGAGACTATACGCACCAGTATTCGTCAGGCGCATGAAAGCGGCAACCTCGTTACGCTCGGTATTAAACCCACACGCCCCGACACCGGTTACGGCTACATTCAATGGGCCGACGAAAAGAATGCATTCCACGAAACGGTGAAGCGTGTGAAAACCTTTACGGAGAAACCAAGCCTGGAGTTGGCGAAGGACTTTCTCGAAAGTGGCGATTTCTATTGGAATTCCGGCATCTTCATCTGGTCGATGAATGCTATTATGAACGCATTTGAAATTCACCTGCCCGATATGTATAGAACTTTTGCCGAGGGGCAAGGGTTGTATGGTACACCGCAGGAAAAAGCTTTCATAGATCGCATCTACCCTGCATGCGAAAACATCTCCATCGACTACGGCATCATGGAGAAGGCGCGCAACGTGAACGTGGTACTCAGCGATTTTGGCTGGAGCGACCTCGGCACGTGGGGTTCTTTGCACACACACCTGGCGCAAGACGCACATGAGAATGGGATTGTTGGCAAGAATGTGGTCCTCTACAATTGCGCCGACAACGTGGTGAACGTACCCGAAGGCAAACTCGCTGTATTGCATGGCCTCAATGGCTACATTGTAGTCGACACCGAGGATATTCTACTCGTTTGTAAAAAGCAAGATGAGCAGAAGATTAAGCAGTTCGTGAACGATGTGAAGATGCAGAAGGGAGAGGGGTGGGCGTGAGAAGTGGCGAGTGGCGAGTGGCGAGTGGCGAGTGGCGAGTGGCGAGTGGCGAGTGGCGAGTGGCGAGTGGCGAGTGGCGCTAATTTTTTGGGAGGTTAAGTTAACCTTGTAAATTCAAAGTTGATATAGAAAAGGGCCTGACCTGGAATTTCCATGTCAGGCCTTTTTCATTCGCCACTCGCCACCCGCCATTCGCCATTATCTTTGCCCCATGAAAGAAATCAGCTGTTCATTCTGCGGTCGCAAGAAAAGTGAAGTAAGCATCCTCATTGCAGGTATCAGCGGACACATATGCGCCGATTGTGCTACACAAGCCAACATGATTGTGGCCGAAGAAGCGCGCACCTCGCATGCCGATCCCAAGCTCGAAGCGGCCTTGCAAGTTCAAAAGCCAATCGACGTGAAGAAGTTTCTCGACGAGTATGTAATTGGTCAGGATGAGGCGAAGAAGTTTCTGAGCGTTGCTGTATACAATCACTACAAGCGCATTACCAATAGCTCCAAGAAGGACGATGGTTCGGTCGATATCGATAAGTCGAACGTGATTCTCGTGGGCGAAACCGGTACGGGAAAAACCTTGCTGGCCAAGACTATCGCACGCATGCTCAAGGTGCCTTTTGCGATAGCCGATGCTACGGTGCTTACCGAGGCCGGTTATGTGGGAGAGGACGTAGAGAGTATTCTTTCACGCTTGCTTCAAGATGCCGATTTTGACGTGGCCAAGGCCGAGCGAGGCATTGTGTTCATCGATGAGATTGACAAGATTTCACGCAAGAGTGACAACCCCAGCATTACTCGCGACGTGAGCGGCGAAGGTGTGCAGCAGGCGTTGCTCAAGTTGCTCGAAGGAGCTACGGTGAGCGTGCCACCGCAAGGCGGACGCAAACACCCTGAGCAGAAAATGATTCAGGTGAACACCAAGAACATCCTCTTCATTTGCGGAGGAGCGTTTGACGGTATCGACAAGATTATTGAGCGCCGCGTGAACACGGCCGCTATCGGATACAACAGCAGCCAGCACCTCATCAACGATGGCAACTGGTTGCAATACATTTCACCGCTCGACTTGAAACGCTTCGGATT
>JBILIX010000200.1:0-4711 GCA_044368835.1 Flavobacteriales bacterium
GAAGATGACATAGCCGCTTTGCTTGCAGCGCAAGAGCGATGTTTTGCAGCGGGACTAACCACCGTGGATGAAGCAGGCTTGATGAAGTCAGACATTGAGCTCATCAAGGAACTCCAAGCGCAGGGCAAACTCAAAATGCGCATCTACGCCATGCTTGCCGATGACTCGCTCAATTTTGCGCATTACCTAAAGGCCGGCATCGATACCACCGATCGTCTTTCGGTGCGTGCGTTTAAATTTTACGCCGATGGTGCGCTCGGTTCGCGCGGCGCATGCCTGCTAGCGCCCTACGACGATGTGCTTCCCTTCAGCTACGGGCTCATGCTTCGTGAGCCATTGCACTTCCGTCAAAAAGCCTACGATCTGCGCAAGGCCGGTTTTCAAATGTGCACCCATGCTATTGGCGACAGCGCCAACCGCGTCATGCTCGACATTTATGGAGAGGTAGTGGGCGACTCAGCCGATCATCGCTGGCGCATTGAGCACGCCCAGGTGGTGCATCAGAACGACATGCAGAAGTTTGCGCAGTACCACGTTATCCCTAGCGTTCAACCCACACATGCTACGAGCGATATGCCGTGGGCTCCGCAGCGCTTGGGACGCAGCCGAGTCATGCGCGCATACACCTACCGCGAATTAAAAGAACAACTCGGCATGATTGCGCTGGGAACCGACTTCCCCGTGGAAGGCATTTCGCCCATCAACACCTTTTATGCAGCCATCGCGCGAAAAGACTTAAGAAGCCAACCTGCGGAAGGCTTTCAAAAAGAAAATGCCCTTTCGCGCGAAGACGCGCTGCGCGGCATGACCATCTGGCCGGCTATAGCGAATTTCGAGGAGCATAGGAAAGGATCGATTGAGGTAGGTAAATGGGCAGATCTAGTTGTATTGAATCAAGATCTGATGCGTTGTACCGAACAACAAATTCCAAGCTCTGAAGTCGCAATGACCATTCTAAACGGGGAAATTGTGTTTAATAAGTAAGGTTCTCGACTAATAGAAAAACCCCAACCGTTGTCGGGGTTTTCCACTTAACATTAACCAAAAACACTGCATTCAGAATAAACACAGTTACTTTAGATGAATCATAGACGATTCAATAGCGCTCAATCGCATTTCATGTTTTCTCCGCACCGTTTCCCCAATACCAGTTGGTGTTCCATCATCATCAATTCTAACAAACCGCATGTCGGTGCTGCACACAACAGTTTCCTCTCCACTATACAAATTGTACTTAGTAGCTTCAAGTCTCAAACTGATGGAGGTATTCCCGAGCTCAATGACCTCAGCGTAGATGCGTACATGTTGCCCAGCCTTTAAGGGTTTCTTAAATATCAATTCTCCAACACGAACTGTTACCATATTGGGCGTGTAACAATACTCAGTAGCATAGGCCGCCGCGGCCTCGTCTAGCCAAGCCATGAGCGTTCCGCCAAAGAGATTTCCATGAATGCCAATGTCCTTAGCCATCACGATTTTCTTGGTTACTAATTGCTTGAACGAAGTTGTCATAAACATCAATATTAAAATTCTGATTAAAAAAAAGCCCCCGAATCTTTTCTGTCGGGGGCTGAGCTATCATTGGATACTTCTATCACTTAATGACCTTCCCCTTCAGGACAATTCATACAGCAGCAAGGAATCATCGCCCCATGCTGAACAGCAAAATTCCAATTCCAAGGTTGTGTCATTATCAAGTTCATTTTAGCATAATAAAAAAGGCTTCCCAAATCGGAAAGCCTCATGTCATCAAACTTATGCTTTCCCTATACATACAACGAATTGAGGCAACATGTGCACATGTTTCTTTGCGTGTTATGGAAAGTAATATTCTTCATTTATGCTGCGAAATTATAATAGGATGGTTACGGTCTACCAATGGATAAGTAAAAATAACATTCAAATCACATTACAAAAGAAACACAGTGATGTTAACTTGCACCTCGCATAGCTATGAGCAAGAAAAAAGTCATCTGGGTTGATACCGCCGATCAAGTTAAAGAAATGATTGTGCACTTGTCCGATGCAACTACTCTAACCTTCGACACGGAATACGACAGTTTCAAACGCAGCTACGGATTCAAGGCGCTCCTCATTCAAATATTCGATGGTGAATCGGTTTACATTATCGATCCGATGAGTCCGATTGACCTGCAACCGCTTTGGGGCATCTTCGAGAATAACGACATCCAGAAAATCTTGTATTCCGGCAGCGAAGACATCGCTCTGCTCAAAGCGATGAGCTGCAACATTCAGAATGTCTTCGATGTGCAGATAGCGGCAACGCTGTCCAATCATCCGGCGCGCAATTTAGGTGGGCTTATAGAAGCCGAGACCGGACAAGCACTCGATAAAAGTCAACAACAATCAGACTGGAGCAAACGCCCATTGAGCGAAGAGCAACTTTCGTATGCTGCCAACGATGTAATCTATCTTCCAGAAATTGCCAATCAACTCACAGCGCAAGTAGCAAGCAAGGGACTCCTGCATGTGCTGCAAGCCGAAAACGAAGCTCTAGAGGAGATTTCACCCCGCACTCACCAACCGAAGCTGAAGCCTTATCATTTCCGCATGCATTCCGATGCGTTTTGTGTTTCGCTACTCGACCTGCTCAATTGGCGCGATGGCGTAGCCCGTGAGTGGAATATTCCCCCTGTGCACGTAGTGGATGTTCCTGTGCTGGAGCAGGCGCTTTTGCTGCGTGATCGCTTTTTAATTCAAGCGGATTTCAAAGGTTTCAATCCAAAAATTAAACGCAGCCAGGAACTGCAGGAACAAGTTCTTTCAATCGTTTCCGATTTCGACTTGAACAATTTGGAGCGACTGCGTGAAAGAAAACCCAAGCGCGATTTTTACACCAAGGAGGAAGTGGAACAGAGAACTACTGCCCTATGCGTCCCATTCAAACAAATGGCAGTGGAACGCTACGGAGAAGTAACGGCCGACTTTCTTCTGCGTGGTCTCAAAAAACTAGTCACAACACCCGACCCCGATGTAAGCGAATTGAAACCCTATCAACTTGAGCTGTATACCTGCATGCTGGAAGGCAAACAATGGCCTTGGTAAATCTTGCTCACTGGTAAAACCTTTGTGTTTTTAAAAGTTAATCCCCACTTCACTGAACCTTTTTGAATTAATCGCAACGAACTCTCATGGTTGATTTTGTATTACCCTCCCTATCCGAACAAGAGACTAAACGAGCACTCAAGCTCAAGACGGAGCAAAATCAAATCATTTCTGCTATAGCCGGGGCTTTTGTTGGCGCCGCTTGGTATGCGGTTGATTATATTCTCATCCCTGATCAACGTTGGAGCCTTCTTTTATGCAGGATCGGTCTACTTGCACTACCCCTGCTGATTTGCGCCCTGCGCCGTCCGCTGAAAGTAAGCGGTAAAATGTGCTTGTACTTCACGACGGTTTTGACAACCATCATGATTGCCTACGTGCTCAACAGTGTTCCGCATGGTGTATTCCATACCTATGTTTTTGGGTACGCACTCATGTTTATTGGTGTAGGTGCATTGGCCATTTGGGAGCGTTTGTATTCCATACTGCTGCTTGTATTCTCCGTGCTCATCAACGTTGTTTTCTTCTATTACCTGAGCCCACTCGAAAACACGACCTTTTTGGCAGAAGCGCTCTTCCCAATCATTGCGTGCGCGATTATTAGTAGCCTCATGATTGATAATCGACGCACTATTCAACTGAAAGAAATCCGACATCGTCTCGAAATTGAACAATCTCAGAAGATCCTTGAAGAACAGAAGAACAAACTCAGCAGTGAACTCGACAATTTCGTGTACAGTGTATCGCACGATTTACGCAGCCCGTTGCTCTCCGTAAAAGGTATTCTCACACTGTTGTTCGACAGTGGTAAAATTGACCCGGGTGCGGAGCAATACCTGCGAATGGCCGAGACCAGTATCGATCGCCTAGACAGCACCATACAAGACATCCTCGAGTACTCCAGGAATTCACGCTTGGATGTCAAGCCGGAATGGTTCGACATGAAAGTGGTGGTAAGTCAAATTTTTGAAGACATTCAATTTATCTCCGAAAACCCCATTCACTTTGATATCGAAATTGAAGGTGACACGCAAGTATGCAGTGATAAGAGTCGCATTGCTACGGTCATCAAAAATTTAGCTTCCAACGCGGCCAAATACCGAAAATTAAACAGTTCCGATTGCTTTGTTCGATTCCGCATGTGGCGAAACAGCAACCGAATATTCATGGAAATCAGCGATAACGGAATCGGCATACCAAGCAACCAGCTCGACAACGTATTCAAAATGTTTTATCGAGTGTCCACCGATCGTGTGGGCACCGGTCTCGGTTTGTTTATCGTGCAGGAAATCACGAGAAAACTGGATGGAGCACTCCAGCTGAAATCGGAAGTCGGCGTAGGTACGAGCGTGCTCATTCAATTCGAACAATCCGCGATAACACCCAAACAAACTGTATGAAGCAAACACTCGCTCACGTAGCCATTGTGGTGGATGATTACGACAAAGCCATAGATCATTACACGCGTCAGTTAGGATTTTCCCTTACCGAAGACACGCGTCTTTCGGAAACAAAACGCTGGGTACTCGTTACACCGCCCGGCAGTGCCTGTTCGCTGCTGCTTGCCCAAGCATCTACCGAAGAACAAAAGCTGCACATTGGCAACCAAACCGGTGGGCGCGTATTTCTTTTTCTACACACCGAC
>JBILIX010000385.1:0-15474 GCA_044368835.1 Flavobacteriales bacterium
TAGGAGTATAGCGGCCAACCTGCAACTTTCAACCTTCAACTTTCAACCTTCAACCTTCTTTCGATATATTGCGCGACAATCACCACAACAATGGAAAAAAAGCAACTGGGTTTTTGGGAAATCTGGAACATGAGTTTCGGGTTTATGGGCATTCAATTTGGCTGGGCACTGCAAATGGCCAACATGAGTTCCATTTACGAGTTTTTAGGCGCAAAGCCCGATGAAATCCCCATGCTGTGGCTTGCCGCTCCGCTTACGGGTCTGATTGTACAGCCCATCATCGGCTATATGAGCGATCGGACGTGGCACCCAACATTCGGACGACGTCGCCCCTACTTCTTTATTGGTGCCGTATTGAGTTCGATTGCACTGGTCATGATGCCCAACTGCAGCGAACTGTGGATGGCTGCGGGACTGCTTTGGATTCTCGATTCATCCATCAACATTTCCATGGAACCCTTCCGTGCATTCGTTGCCGACAAACTACCCGAGAATCAACGCACATTCGGATTCAGCATGCAGAGCTTGTTCATTGGCTTGGGATCGGTAGTTGCAAGCGCGTTGCCTTGGATCTTTACCCATTGGGTGGGTGTACAAGACAGCGCCAATCACGTGGGCATTCCGACGAGCGTTAAATGGAGCTTCTACATCGGTGCCGCCGCTTTCTTCCTGTTCGTTTTGTACACGATCGTAACAACAAAAGAATATCCACCGCAAGAAATTCCGGCGCGCGAAAAAGTTGCTGAACGCAAAAGAGGCTTCGGAGCAGGCGTTGAAGAAATTGTACACGCCATCATGCACATGCCAAAAAAAATGAAGCAACTAGCATTGGTCCAATTCCTCACCTGGCCGGGTTTGTTCCTCATGTGGTTCTACTATTCTACAGCAGTTGGGGCCGACATTTTCGGCGGTGTTGCAGCGGATGATGCCGACCCGGCATTGCGTGCACTGTATAAACAAGGCAACGAACTGGCCGGATTAACCTACAGCATGCAAAACCTCACGACCTTTTTGTTTGCGCTTGCATTGCCTGTTTTGGCGGGAAAAATTGGAAAAAAATTCACGCACCAACTTTGCCTCTCCATCGGTGGTCTTGCGCTCATTATGCTCCAATTCATTCATGGTGCTGAACAAGCGCATCTGTTATTTGCCGTCATGGCGTGCGTGGGCATTGCCTGGGCGAGCATCCTTTCCATGCCCTACAGTATGTTGAGCGATTGCCTGCCGGCCGATAAAATCGGAGTGTATATGGGCATCTTCAACTTCTTCATTGTGTTGCCCGAAATCATCGCTGCTCTTTCATTTGGCTGGGTGATGGAACATGTGCTTCACGAAAATCGAATGATGGCGATAAGCTTGGGCGGTTGTCTTCTCCTCGTCGCAGGATTGCTGACGATGCGAATTCAGGAGGAGGGGTAATCGGAGAAGGGGTAAACGGAGAAGGGGTAATCGGAAAAGGGGTGAGGTAACCTACCCTTATACCTTATACTTTTTCCGATTACACCTTACCCCTTTTTCCGATTACACCTTCCTCTTAAATCATATGCCCCATCCCGTCCTTCTTCGTTTGGAGATAGCGCTCGTTGTCGGCAACAGGTGAAATAACTACTGGAATTCTGGACTCCACATGAATACCCGAATCCTCAAATGCCTCCAATTTCTCGGGATTATTTGTCATGAGGTTGATGCGGGCTATCCCGAAATGCTTCAGCATGGCAATGGCCGCTTCGTAGCTTCTTAAATCCGTTGCAAATCCCAATTGATGGTTGGCCACGATGGTATCGAATCCTTCATCCTGCAGATTGTACGCTTTCAACTTGTTCACCAGCCCAATGCCACGGCCCTCCTGACGCAAATAAAGGAGCATGCCTCCGTGCTGTTCGATGTACTTCAACGATGCACTCAACTGATCGCCGCAATCGCAACGACTAGATCCAAATACATCGCCCGTGAGGCACTCTGAATGTATGCGCACATTGACAACATCGCTGCGAACACCTTGATTGTGCAATGCTATATGAGGCATTTCCTCCCGGCCACTATCGAATGCTTCCATCACAAATTGCCCGTAAACGGTGGGCAAACGCGCGGAAACCAACTGGCTGAATAATGACATGCTGCAAATGTACGACCGCAGTTTCGACAGAACGAATCTAGCAGGCTTCTCTTACAATTTTGTAACGCGCTTGGTAATGACTCTACCTTCCTCTTCGACTGTCAAGACGTACGTTCCTGCAGGATATTTGCTAAAATCGATAGCGTTCTTACCTGCAGTTAACGAACCCGCGAGTAGCAAACGACCATCGATATCACACAAGGTGTATGTACCGCTTGCCAATCCAACCAAATTCAGAAAGTCTCCGGCGGGATTAGGATATACCGACCATTTCGCTTCCCATTCGACAACATCCAAATCAATAATGGACTGGCTATCGGTGCTCACGCATTCATTGTTGTCGGTAACGGTTACTGAATACGTTCCCTGCCCTATTCCATCCAGCACGTCGCCCGTTTCGCCGTTGCTCCAAAGAATATCATACGGTGGTAGCCCTCCAGAAACTGTAAGTTCCATGGAGCCATTCGCGCCGTTGTTGGCATTGGAAAAAGCGCTGATTTGTGCATCCAAGAAGGGATACTCTGCTACCTGCACACTCACCATGTCGGTGCACCCATTTGCATCCGTCAGTGTAAATTCATAGAAGCCCGCCGGCAAGATGTTCGGATTTTCTCCTTGCCAATCGTAGAGATAGGGCAAAGCTCCACCGCTACCGAAGTATTGCAGTACGGCAGTATTCCCAAAACAAACACTATCAGCATTGGCCACAAAGTTGACCGCGGGATAAGCACCTATTGTGAAACCGTCTTGCGCCTGACATCCATTTTCATCCGTAACAATACCTGTGTAATCGCCGGGCGACAACGCCTCTACGTTTGCACCGCCAACAACCGCGTAACTGAACGCTCCCGTTCCTCCTGCTCCCAGCAAATCAGCGGGGGCAACCGTACCTGCGCAAATCGAAAATGACTCTGCTGTGAGTGAAAGCGGCAACGGATCTATCAACTCTATCGTTCCAGTGTGCACACATTGGAAAGCATCAATTGCCTCGTAGGTGTATACACCGGCCAAATAGGTGCATGGCGCTATGTTCGGACTGATATTTTGCCATACCAATGCAACGGGCTCCTCGCCATTGATGAGCACGCTCATGCACCCATCGTCGGCACCAAAGCAGCTCGGATGCTGCGTGATCTCTTCCATGACCGGCGGTGGCAGCAGATTGATGGCAATGCTCACCGAATCTTCCACATTGCATCGCGCAGTAATGCGCACGAAATAAGCACCCGGCTCATTGACCACGATGCTCTGCTCCGACGCTCCGGTTGACCACTCATACGCAGTTGCTTCCGGAGCTGTAAGTATCAACTCATCGGCGGCCGTGCATAAAAATGCCTTACTGGCTACGATAGATACACCCGAACCCGCTCCTTCACTGAAGGCATGCACGCGGTTTACTTCCAAGTTGTAATACATGTCTACACTTCCGCCGGGCCACTCAATTTGCAAACTATCCACCGCAGTGGCCGAGCCTACACTGAGTATTTCGTATTGCGAATCCTGACCGAAAAAACTCTCACCGCAAAACGTATGCACGTAGCGCCTTGTTCCTCCTACCCAATAGTAAATCTTCGAACCGATTGCTTCGCGGTTGCTGCCGGTTCCCTGCAAGGCGAGCTTCACCCAATTGCCTCCTACACCGTTGTTTTGCCATACTTTGAATGATGCCGGCAACACGAACGAATCACAGAAATCCCAAAAACCATCGTTGTTCAAATCGCCCTTGGCCGAAGCAAAGCAGTTGCCCGCATCAGCCGGCATACTCACATTGTTAAACGTGTTGTCGGGCATATGCTGCAACAGAAAATTGATGTTCTGCGCTACGAGCGGCGCTTGTGTGCCCACGTGCAAATCGTCGAGTCCATCGTTGTTAAAATCCATCCACATGCAACCCCACGACAAGGCATTGACTGCTGCGCCCGCACCTGCTGCTGCATCGGTGAACACGCCATTGTCATTGCGCATGAGCTTATTGCCCGATGCTACGTTGGTGATATACACATCCAGGTCGAGGTCGTTGTCGTAGTCGCTCCAAGCTATACCCATGGCTTCCATAGTGAGCGCAAGGCCTACCGCCTGGCCCACGGCAACAAATCCATCGCCGGTATTTTCATACATCTCCGAAGGTTGGTTGAGGTCGTTGCCCACAAACAAATCAAGCAGGCAATCGTTGTTGTAGTCGACCCACGAGCACATGTAGGTTGGGCGGTTTGGGTTTGAATTGGAAACGCCGAGGGCGGGTGCAACATCCTCAAACGTTCCGTCGCCGTTGTTGTGCAATAGCCAGTTTTGTCCGAAATAATTGCACACATACACATCCAGCAGGCCATCGCGGTCGTAATCGCCCCACGATGCGCCCATCGAATCTTCGCCCAAGGAAGGCAGGTTGAGGTTGGCCGACACATTCGTGAAATTCATGCCGCCTTCGTTGCGCCAAAGCGTGCAACTGGCATTTACGGCACACACGAAAAAATCGGCATCGCCGTCGTTGTCGTAGTCGACCCACTGAAACGACTTCACCTGCGTGGTGTTGGGGAAGGCATAGAACAACTGCAGGCTTCCCTGCACATTTCGAAACACCAGTATCTCGGCGTTTCCTTGCCCTATCGTGAGGTCGTCCCAACCGTCGTAGTCGAAATCATACCAGCTCACACCGGAAGTTGTTCCGGAGGGCAAGCCATTCAATAAAAATCCGTGTTGCACTTCCGTGAATTGCGCGTGTATTGCGCTGGTATACGCGAGGAAAACGAGTATTAGTGAGTAGCGCATGGTTGTTTTAAGATGGGTTTTTCTCTTTCAAAAACTGCAACAATTCCTCATCTGTCTTACCCACGAGATGCAGTGCTTGCCTCGCCTGTGGGGCCCAGGGCGACTCGGGATAAAGCTCAATTACTTTGTTGTATTGGGCGGTTGCCTTGGATGGCAAGTGCAAGTGTGTATCATAAACGAACGCCACTAAGTAGGCGGCCTCAGCCCTGCGCTGCCTATTGGCCGAACCATCGTGGAAATTGGCAAACAGCTCAATGGCCTTCTCGTATTTTTCCAAGGCGACTGCCACACGTCCGGCTTCAAACACGTAGTTCAACGCGGCAGTGTCTTGCGGGTGCTTGTTGTAGTAATCTTGGTATGCACGCAGCAAGCGCAGGCCTGTAGCACGATCGAGAACCGAATCTTTTCGTGTGCGCGCCTCCATGGCACGAATCTCCAGCATCAACGGGTCGGTTGAAGCACTGGCTGCATCTGCAGCCGAAGCCAGCGTAGTGCTTTCTTCAGCGCTCTTCGCATCGGAACCACCGGAGCATGCAACCATGCAACTCACAACCGCAGCTGCCATAAACACGCATACTATTCTCATAACCTGCATATATTATTTTGGGAAACGCATGCGGTAGTTCACATCCACATTTCCTTTTGAAATATCATTCAATCTACCCTTCAACAAGGTACGCTTCAATGGGCTAATACGATCAATAAACAAAACACCCTCAATGTGATCGTATTCATGCTGCACCACGCGTGCTGCAAAACCGTCGAGCTCCTCTTCATACAAATCCCAATTCTCGTCGTAATACTCAATCTTCAGCATGGGCTTGCGCTTCACTTCCTCGCGAAGATTGGGTATGGATAGGCAGCCTTCTTCGCAGCTCCACTCCTCGCCTGTTTCCTCCAGGATGATTGGGTTGATGAACACGCGCTTGAAATCTTCGCAGGTCGGATCGCCGTCTTCGCCCTCGGCCACCGGAGTGGCGTCTATCACAAACAACCGGATGGCCTTTCCGATTTGAGGCGCAGCCAACCCAATGCCATTGGCATGGTACATCGTTTCGAACATGTTTTCGATAAGCTGCTTCAGGTTCGGATAATCTTCGTCGATATCCTCGGCACGCTTCTTCAATACCGCATCGCCGTATGCTACTATGGGGAGAATCATGATGCGAAAATAAGTACTAAGTGCGATGTGCGATGTGCGATGTGCGAAGTGCGAAGGGCGAGGGGCGAGGGGCGAAGTGCGAAGTGCGAGGGACCAGGGACCAATGGAGAATGGAGAATGGAGAATGTGCGATATAACAAAATCCAGCCCCCGCGTCATTCGCACTTCGCCCCTCGCACATCACACATCGCACTTAAAAAAAAAGGGCCCCGCTTGCGCGGAGCCCTCTTTCATATATCTCGACGAGAGGCGATTATTGCTTAGCAACAATCATGCGTTCTGTCATGATCTGACCGTCTACTGTGAATTCCACGTTGTAGATTCCTGAAGCCAATGGCTCAGCGAATGTAACGATCGTGTTCAATGAACCTTCAACAGCAAAGCGGTTGGTGTAAACAATGCGACCCATTGCATCGGTGATGCGAACGAATACATTGTCTGACTCGATACCTGATACGTTCAAGTTCACCATTTCTCCGTTGTTCGGATTTGGATACAAGTTGGCAGCAACGAAGCTATCAACTTTCTCATCCATCTCAGCAACTTCTTCGTCGAGCATAATGCTTGCAGAAGTGTTGTTCACGAGGATACGTTGAACCGGACCGAATGTACCAGGACCGTAAGAGAAGTTAGGACGGATACGTACATTCCAAGCACCTGCGTTTGGCAAGTTGCCCAATACACCAAGACCGAGGTATGGTGTAGCAGCAACCGTGGTAAGCGTATCAGGAACTCCTGACAAGGTACCATCGGCGCAACTTACAACCTGAGTAAACTCGTAGCTGTAGTTGATAGCACCACACACCGCCGATGAAGTTGAACCGGCAACTGTTGTACCTACCAAGAAGTTGCTGCGCAACAAGGTAGCAGGACAACGCTGCGAAGAGCGAACTTCCATCAATGGGTGAGCTTGGATAGGAATGTTTGTACATGTTGGTGCAGCAGGGTTACCCTGAACCAAGATTGGTTCTGCAACCGGAGTGCTTGCTGCGTTGAACAAGGTGTACAATACGTCCACTTTCGCGTTGTAAACTCCACCGTAGCGCAGACCCAATGCAGCGTTTGACAGCGTGATCAAACCGTTTGTGCCGGTCAATGACGTTGCAACACCTAGTGTTGGCAGTACTGGAGTAAACGTGAAGTTGTAGGTAACACCTTGTGATGGTGCACCGCGGTAGACAGCCTTGAATGCATCACACAAGCGGAAACCACCTGCAGGAATAGCATACGCACATGATGATGGCATCAAGTTCTGGATACACAAGCTGAATGCTCCACCGGCACCGGCAGCAGCCGAACCAATAGAAATCCAGTACTGCGTACCTGCTGTCAAACCAGTCACGTTGAGGCGTTCGAAGTCGCCGGCACCTGTGCCTGCGTTTTCTGTAGCAATCACGTTGTAGTTACCTGCCAAATCACGGCTGTACAAACCAATGTAGTCGTCCATAGTAGCGCTGGTAAGCGTAATAGACGCACCGGTAGACTGAGCAGTGAAGCGGAACCAAAGGTCATTACCTGCTGAACCTGCCGACTCCGGAGAGTTGCTAGCCAATGCAGTGCTAGCGTTGATTGGGTAACACGTTGGGTAGTTCAAGTTAACAGAGTACTGAACGTTGGTAGCAAATGCAGGGATGTCGTTCAACACAACCGGTGGTTGGATGTTCACGAAGTAGTCGTGAGCTTCACCATAGGTGGTTACGATACAGGCGTCGTTAGCATCAAGCGGACCGGTGCCGAAAGCAGCGATTACGCGCAAACGGTGCAAACCATAGGTTACGTTAGAAGTTGGGATACCAATATCGAACGTAGCAGATACAGCCGCAGAAGAGTTACCACCCAAGAATTCGAGTGGATCGTTGAAGTCACCGTCGTCGTCCACATCCAAATAGGCTGCGAAGAACTCCGTGAACTCTGGGCTGATGCTCGTTACCTGCATGCTGTAGGTAGTACCTTGATACAAAGTAGCGGTAGTAACACCGGCTACAGGAGCGAATTCCTGATATGCACCTGGCTGAGTTGTACAACCCGTGTTCAAGTGTTCCATTACGATCACAGAAGCAGGGTTCGTGATACGCACGTTACCTACTCCGTCACCGTCATCACAACCATCAAAGGGAAATGGTGTACCGAATTCAGGGAAGCAGTACTCCGGTGTAACTGAGATGTAGTTGGTACGCACCAAAGAATTGGTACCTGTGCAACTCGTTACAGTGAGTGTAACGCTGTAGTTGCCCGGCTCCATGAATTGCACCTGCGGGTTCGCTGAGGTAGCGTTGGTTGAACCTGCAAACTGAACCGTGTTCGGGCTGAATGTCCAAACAAAGGTTTCACCACCCAACAGCACCGTGTTGTTGGTGAAGTTTACCGTTTGCAACACACCACCTGTTGTCGCCGTGAGGTCATTGGCAACGAAGCTTGCAACAGGATCAGCTGTAGCGACGGCCACGTCAATGAATGTCTGGTTGTTGATAGAGTTATCACAACCGGTGCTGTTGTCGGTTACAATCAACTGGTAGTTGGTGTAGGCAGTTGGCTGTGCAATTACGGTAGACGTATTTGCTGCTCCGCTTATGGCGCTTGTAGGCAACCAAGAGAAGCTGTAATTCACCGGTGGGATGAATTGCCATGCTTCCGGAGTTGAAACAGACCAAGTATCATCCGTGCGGTCTGGAGCAGCTGAACCGATTGTACCGTCCACGTTTTCACAACCTACGATGACGTTGTCAAAGGCCGAAGCATCCATCTCTTGGATGTTCGCAACAGCAAGACCGGTGGTCTCGAACAAGTCGATCTGACCTGATACCTGCAGAGCACCAAACGTACCAAAGCGGCCAGCAGCAATAGAAACCGAGAACACGCGGTTTGGCGCTGTTCCTGAAGTCCAGTAGCGAATAGAATTGGGTCCGTTACCGGTGTTCAGGTTCAAGTCACACCAGAACAACGCAATGAAGTTGTTTGGATCAAGAGCACCAAATGTCGGTGTGAACGATGTGCTGTAAGTAGGACCAAACTGGATGTTACCGTTGGTACCGATACCCACCGTTGTGTAGTCGTTGCCCAAGAAGTTGTAGGTAAACCCGATAGGAATACCGGTCCAAACTCCGTCGTCCAATGAAATAGAAGGGAAGGCTGGATTGATTACACTGTTGCTAACGATCGTTGTTACGTTCGACGCAGGAGTCGGTGAGTAACCTGTCGACACAATGGTGAATCCTGTAGAGCTTGTGTTTGAGCTCAACGTGGTTTGACCACCCGGACAAATCGAATCGTTCAACGCTGTAGGAACCACCACCGGGAAGCCATACACCGATACCGGAGAAAACTCCGTCACGGTGCAGAATCCTGTGGCATCCGTAGCCGTAACCGAAACGTTCGTCGTTTGGTTAACTGTCGCTACAACGTCAGTGCCTGTAGTTACATCCAACGCGCTTGAAGGAGCCCATGTGTACGTATACGCACCGGCCGATGAAACAGACAAGTCTGAGGTATAGGTAATAGATGAAGGACCGCAGTTCACCGGTGATGAGTTGGTAACAACCAATGAATCCGGCTCTTGATAGTCAAGAATTACCAAGCGACGTGGACCTTCGCAGATACCGTTGTCGATAGAAATCCAGAGAGAGTCATCAGAACTAATACCGGCAGGACCTGCTATACCATAGGCAACTGTGTCGTAGTAGGCAATAGAGAAACCTGTACCACCTACTTCTTGCAAGTAGTAAACAGCATTGTAAGTAGAGTCGTATCCTGCACCTGCTTCAACATACAACTCGATGTCCTGCTCAGCGCAGAACGTAATTGTATTGGTGCCATCAAGGTCAGAAAGCAAACCATAACCTACAACATTCGGAGCAGCAACCGGAGCAATCAAGTCGAACTCAAGTTCAACCGGAGTACCTACACAACCGCTCAGGTTGTCGGTTACTGTCACGGTGTAAGATTGAACACCGGGTGTGGTTGCTGTTGGAGCAGCCAACGCGGTAGAACCGGTGGTTGAACCTGCAATTTGAGCTGCCGGTAACCAAGCAAAGGTGTAGCTCACCGGTGGTGAGAAGCGCCATGCTTGTGAAGCAGTGCTAGCAATGGTAGAAGTACGTGTATTCCAGGTAGCAACACCTACTTGGTTGCCGTTTACGTCGCACACTACAGGAGCCGTAGCACCTATAGTACCTGCACCGTTTTGCAAACCGATTGTTTTCGGACCTGCGAAATCACCTGTACCGGTAGCCTGCAGAACATGGATTTCAACAATACCGAGTGTTTCATACAAATGGGCTTGCGCCTGGTGAACACCATCGGCTGTCCAACCCGGACCGTTGTATTCGATAACGAACACGCGGTTTGGGGCTGCACCCTCTGTCCAGAAACGAACCGTACCTTCAACTGTCATGTAGAAGTCGGTAGCCAATACACCAATAGTATTCACCGGACTAGCAGCACCCAAACCAGTTGCCACATTGTTCGGGAAACCATTCGGGAAGCTAAACTGGCCAGCATTGAAAGATGCAGCCGGACCAAAATTGATTACACCATTTGTTCCCACGTTGATAGCTGTCCAGTCATTTCCAAAGTAATTGAATGTGAAGCCTAGCGGAACTTGCGCCCAACCGCCATCATCCAAGCTAGTTTGAGTTAAGGTTGCACCCGTACCTGTAAAGCTATTGTTACGAACCCCGTTGTTAGCGAGGAAGGTAGCATTGCCAGGTGCTGTGCGGTATCCAAAAGGAACACACTTGACAGAGAAATTGGAAGTCGACAAGTTAGAGAAAATCTGTGTCGTGTCACCAATACAAATTGCTGTATCGGCCGCTGTTGGAACGATAACAGGGAACGGATAGATACCGAACGACTTTCCTGCTGTGATGGTACAACCGGTACCCGACTGGAACGCTGTCCAGGTAGAGGTAGTTGTTTCAGTAGCAGTCAAGGTAGCTGAACCACCACCGTTATCGGTGAAGGTCGCTGCGTTACCATCGTTAGACCATGTATACGTGTAAGCCGGAGAAGCAGCAGAGCTCAACGAGTAGCTCATGCCGTAGGTTGGGCCTTCACCACAGTTCACATCGTCGTCAGGACCGAGAGAGGTTACGGTTGCTGTTGGAGGCGTGTTGTAGTTGATGCGGTATTCAAATCGACCCGACTCTGCACAAGCGCCGTTGTTGATGGCAACCCATACCGTATCGTTGGCCGAAAGGCCTGCGATATCGAGTGTGTCGTTGGTAGCGAGGAGGGTACCACCGGTAGCGGCGTTGTACCACTTCACTTGGTCGGTTGTACCGAGTGCACCTACGTGCACCAATTTCACATTCTGGATACCACAAACTGTAAGTGGCGTTTGTGAAGCAGAAGATGATCCCAATGAAGAACCGTATGCTGCGATAGAAGCACTTACAGGCGTTACAGCAGGATCTACAACTTCGACGTTCAGCGGAGCATCGCTCACACAACCGGTTACCTGGTTGGTCAACTCAAGGTTGAATGAAACCGTTCCCGGAGTTGTCATACCATTGACAGAAGCACTGAAGCCGTTGGTAGCTGTAGGTGTTGGTGTAATAGTGGCAGTACCCGATTCAACTGTCCACGTTGTTGAGAAGTCCTGTGGAGCAATGAAGCGCCAAGCAATCGGAGTGGTAATTGTTGCAGTAGACGAGAATGCCACTGCACCAACGAGTCCTCCAGGACCATTTACACCCACAATTTTGTTTGCTGTACCAGCAGAACCTGTCACGTGAACTTCAATATTACCGGTTGCTTCATAGAACTGAACCTGATAAGTAGAAGTGTTTGTGCCATTGAAAATACGCCAGCCTTCCCAAGATACTACGAAGACTCGGTTGCCGGGGAAGCCCAGAGTACGGTAACGAATGGTACCATTCAAACCTGAATTCGTATTACCAATTTGGTCAGTTGCGAGAACCGCTACCATTGGGTTTGGCTCGGAAGCACTTGGCAACGAAGGGAACAAGAAGTCACCCATGTGACCCGCATTATACGTACCAAAGGTTACAATACCATTCGTACCCACGTTGCAAGTGGTATAAGGAGTTCCAAAGAAATTAAACGTAAAACCAAGTGGAATACCTCCCCATCCGCCATCATCAAGTGGAGTAAAGCCCATTGACGTCGGAGTTACAACAGCCGCTCCGCCTGTGGCAAGGTTAGTACCTGCAGCAGAAATTGAGTTGAACGGAATCGTGCTGTAAGAGAAGTTACCCGCAGTCAAACCGGATGTAAGCGAAGCTGTTCCCGTGGTGGTGCACACCACCGCTGGAGTAGACACCATGTTGGGGGTAACACCGCCCAATACGTTCACAGACTGGCTCACAGAGCGTGAACAACCGCTGGTTGTGTCGGTCACTGTGTAGGTGAAACCTGCGCTTTCCGTGATGGTCCAGTTGGCTGTCGTGTTTGTTTCGCCTGAAAGCACACCTGTTTGACCGGAACCAACGGCCCACACGAACGTATCGTATGGGTTAGGACCGTTAAAGGTAGCTGTCAACGCTGCAGTGCCCCCGGTGCCGCAGAAGCGGGGTGGGAAGGCAGACACAATTGGAGTACCAAAAGCGGCCTGCACAGTATCTACACCTGAGAAACTGGAAAGCCCTGATAAAGAGCAGCTCACTTGGTTGCGGTAATATGTAGTGGCTGTAACAGCTGTAGGGGTATTATAAGTTACACCGGTTGCACCGGCAATGTTGTTGAACGTTACACCATCTTCAGACGACTGCCACTGGTAAGTTGTTCCACCGGCAGTTTCGTAACCAGTTCCCAAGTTGAGATTGATTATATCACCATTGCAACTTAGCGAAGCAGGAGTAGCAGCGACTCCTGTGCCAGCCGAAGGTGTTCCTGAGCATCCCACGACTACCGCGATGTTGTCGAGGTGGAAGTCGATGTCTGGGCTCGTTGAAGTTGTAGATGCAACAAAACCTATTTGAATGGTTTGGCCTGCATATGCACTCAAATTTATACTTTCCGTTGCACCTGTATTGCTATAGGTAGCTGCACCAGTATACGTCCTAATAATATTTGCGCTGTTCCAAGTTGTACCAAAGTCGGTAGAAACAATAACACGCACAGCATGTGTTCCCAACGTTGATTGTGCAGTAGTACCGTCATAGCTTGTAACCGCCATGCTGTAGGCCAATGCCCAGTTGCCTGCACCCAAGGAGATCGGCTCGGTAATAACCCATGCATTGTTGGTTCCATACAAGTTGATCTTGAAACCGTTGTTACCGGCTACGTTAGCAAAATTGCCAGAGCCCCAGAAGTTGGTACCAGTAGTAACCGTGGAGTTGCCCGACAGGTTGATAGTACCTGTCGCTTCGCGCCAGCACGTCGGGTTTCCGGTTGGATTCAACGAGTAGGCAGTCGCAAATGTTTGTGAGAACGGAGCAACAGCAGGAGTGCAAGGAGTTGCTACCGTTTGCGTGGCAGTGTTACCTGAAGCACATGCTGTTGTAGCACGAACGCGCCAATAGTATGTGGTGTTTGGTCCCAATCCTGTAACAGCATACGAAGTCACATTGCCTACATCCAGACCGTTGAAACCGGGAACGAAAGAGGACCACGTGGCTGAAGTTGATACATCAATAACGTAAGAGCTAGCACCAGTGCTGGCCGTCCAGTTTACAGTGAAACCAGTCGGGCCAAGAGCAGTAGTAGAGGGTGAACCAGGAACAGGAGGTGAATCGAACGTGAAGTTCGTAGCACTGCTTCCAGTGCCACCTGTGCGAGTAACAGCAACAGCACCGGTGTTACCACCGCCTGATACCGCAACGATTTGAGTTGCTGTTTGAGATGTGATAGAAGACACTGCCACACCGCCAATTGTAACGTTGGCCGCAGTAGCTCCGGTGAAACCAGTACCATTGATGGTAATGACTGTGCCGGGGCAACCAGAAGATGGGCTAAACGAGGTAATGGTCGGTGCGGGAGGGGGCGTAAAGCTGTATGTTCTGCCCGAGGTTATGGCACCTGTCGCAGCTGCAGCAAATGTTGTTGAACTTGCTGTGCTTGATGAAGAGGTAACTGATTGGTAGTTATTAGCTGAATTAGCCGTAAGCACACCAATACTATAACCACCCGTATTAGCAACCATTCCCGAGCCATATACAAATTCAACAACGTTCGTTGTTTCGTACAGTCGGCACTGGAATGTTGCATTTGCCGCTCCTGCTGTAGCTCGCGGAACTGTAACAAACCATTGAATCACGCGAATTCGGTTTGGAGCAGATCCGAGAAGGACCGTGCTAACACCACCGGTAGTTCCTGTGGCAAGGTCGTCCCAATAAGTGAAGATTGAAGGTGTATTGGTGTTGGCATTGTTAGCAGTGTTAGTGTAACCGCTGCTGGCGCTACCAGCAACGACAGTTGCCCCAAGCCTCATCAAACCGTTCGCGTTTACAGAGAATTGGGTGTGAGCAACACCATTAAAACTGAAGGTGAAACCTATGTTCGTAACTGCAGAGACACCATCGTCAGAATTTGATCCCACTAACGAAGTAGAACCGGTCATGCTGCTAAGTGTACCTGTTGTGGTGGTTCCAAACGTATATGTGCTTAACTGCGCGAAGGCCTTAGACCCTGAAAGCACCAGGAAGATTCCCAGTACCAGCGGCAAGACAAACGCACCTGCAGCCTTGGCACCCGAGAGGTGTTTCAGACCACACACAGAACTCAGAAAGCGCAAACGCGCAGAAAGAGAATTGTAAATGATTGTCATTTGATTTGGTTTAATTGGTAAAATTTGATTTGGTTGTTTGAAAGGGTCGCAATGCACAAGCGCTGGTGAGGCCGACATTACTCCCGTGTGTGTTGTGGTTAATCCTTCTCGTCGAACTGAATGTTAAATTTGATTTAAGGTATTTAAGCAACTAGCTATTTAAAGAAATAACTATTTCGCAATACTAATGACGAATTGATTTCATTTTGGATGCCTGTGAAAAAAAATATTTCGAGAAAAACAGGATTTCCATAGACGAGGGGGGAGAGTGGTGGGGATTTGCTTGAAATCAAGGGGGGTGGGCCTCGGCTTCGCTCGGCACAAGTCGGCTTCGCTCGGCACAAGTCGGCTGCGCTCGGCACAAGTCGGCTGCGCTCGGCACAAGTCGGCTGCGCTCGGCACGAGTCGGCCACGCTCGGCACAAGTCGGCTGCGCTCGGCCACCGTCGAGGGCCTCGGCTTCGCTCGGCCACCGTCGGCTGTCGTCAAAGGTCCCGGCCTCGGCTTCGCTCGGCCCGAGTCGACTTTGCTCGGTGAACAAAGTCCGTTATTGCGATGCGGGGCCTCGGCTTCGCTCGGCCACCGGGTTCGGTAATCAAAGGTCCAGGCCTCGACTTCGCTCGGCCCGTGGCGCCGGTCACCGAGCGAAGCCGAGGTGATTTTTTTTCGATAAGATATCTATAGCCTAGGGTAGTCTAAGACA
>JBILIX010000377.1:0-4676 GCA_044368835.1 Flavobacteriales bacterium
AGGTGAGCCCTACAACTATGTTTGGACAGGCCCAAGCTGCTCGCCATGTAACACCCAAGACATTACCAATTTGGACTCCGGTGATTACACGTTAATTGTTACGGATGCGCAAGGATGCCCTGACACTACAACTGCAAACATTGGACAAAACGATTCATTCGTAGCTACCGGTGAGGTGACAGGCGAATCATGCCCTGAGTTGTGCGACGGTTCAATCGATATCACCCTTACAGATGGCACTGGTGGTGGCGGAGGAACTGAATTCCCGCTCAGTTCAAATTCGACTATTCAAATTTGCTTCACCGCATCGCATACATATGTGTCTGACCTCGCATTTCACCTGGTTGGTCCTCCAAGTTGCGGTAGCCCGGACATATTGCTCTCTAATAATCCCGGCACCTCTTGCAACAGCGGTAACAACATCAACAGCCTTTGCTTCACGAATGCAAATACGGATGTCTTTAACGTTTGTGGGGCGGTTACTCCACTCTCGGGTAACTTCGGAGCTAATGCCAATGGCGCTATCGATTGGTCGCAATTGTATGGCTGCGATGCGAACGAACCCGGATGGGCCGTTCAAATCTACGACTGCGTAGGCCTTGACTTTGGTGCATTGACTGACGCAACATTGACATTCTCAGAAACAGATGGTGCAGGCGTTACAACTAGTTCAAGCTATTCTACTCCTGTTGGGTTTAACTCCCCTATCAACGACAACTCTTGCGACCCACTTTCTGCTTCAATCTTCCAAGTTGAAACTACCGGCGGAAGCGGCGGAGGTGGCGGAGGTGGCGGCGGTGGCGGCGGCAACCCGGTTACCGGTAATTTCACCTATACCTGGAGTGGTCCATTCAACGGCGCAGCACCAACTACACAAGACGTTTCAGGTCTTTGTTCCGGTGATTATTCTGTAGTTATCAGCAATGGTGATTGCGAAGAAACGCTATTCTTCACTGTGCCTGAAGCCAACCCTATCGTTGTTGATATCGTTTCCCAAGTGAATCCTACCTGCTTTGGTCAAAACAATGGTAGCATTGATATCAACGTAATTGGCGGAAGTGGCAACTTCACCTACCAGTGGATACCACAACCGGCGTGTTTCTTCTTCGGTTCAACCACTCAAGACGTAAATAACCTTCCTGCATGTACCTACACTGTAAGCATTACTGATCAGGTTACGGGTTGCAATGTCCTCGAGACTATCACTCTAGAAGCACCTCAAGTAATGGAACTCACTGTAGTTACATCGCAATTTGAGGGCGGCTACAATCTCAGCTGCCACAATTCAAACGACGGTGCTATATCCGTTTTCGTTACCGGTGGTACTCCTGATCCGGTTGCATTTGCACCATTCGATTATTTGTACGATTGGATTAATGACTGTTCTGAGATTGATCCTGCGCTTTATGGCAATGACCCCAACGCACCCAATGCGAATAACCTTCCAGGCGGTGCATACGGCATCAATGTAACGGATGCAAACGGATGCTTGGCTACAACCTGCTTCGATTTGCTTGCACCGGACTCCATTCAATCTCCGGCAATCATTCAGAACATTACTTGTCAGAGTGACGAGGGTTGCATCACTCCGAACGTTCAAGGAGGAAGCAGCACATACATCGCATACGAATGGACAGGCAACATCGGCGTCAATGAGCCAAATGCATCCACTCTTTGCGGTCTTGCTGCAGGTGCATTTACGCTTACTGTGACAGACTCGAACGGATGCCAAGAAACGTTTGATTACGAAATCATGGATGTATCAAGTCCTGAGGCTGTAATTGAATCAACAACACCTGCCAGCTGTTACAATCTTTGCGACGGTACTGCTACAGTAACCGTAGCAGGTGGCGAAGCCCCCTATTCTCTTCTTGTTGATGGCGTAGCTGCAAGCGATGTAGTGCCCGGAGTAGTTGATAGCTTGTGTCAAGGTTCGCACACACTGACCATCACCGACGTAAACGGCTGTGAAACATCAGCTACAATCGATATTGATAGTCCTGCTGAATTGGTTGTTCTTACGGAGATCTTGATTCAAGAGCCAGGTCAACTATTTTCCATTCAATGTTCCGGCGATTCTACAGGATCGGTTAACGGAACAGTATCGGGCGGAAGTTTACCATATGATATCTCTTGGACTGATGCCAATGGCACTATCATATCTCTTTCTGAAGACATCAGCTCACTTCCCGCGGGTCAGTTTTGCTTGAATGTAATTGATGGTGATGCTTGCTCGGTTCAAAGCTGTGTGCTATTGACTGAGCCGGAGCAACCGCTTCAAGTAACAAGCGTAATTTCACAATTCAACTCTGAATTCAACCTTGCCTGCTTCAACAGCACGGATGGTTTTATTGACCTCACTGTAACAGGCGGAGTAGCTCCTTACACCTTTGAGTGGCTGGGCGACAATGTTGTCGACGGTGCTGAAGACCAAAGTGGTTTGGGTGCGGGTGTTTACGATGTAGTCGTTATCGATTCAAACTTCTGTCAATTTTCTCTGACATTCGAACTGCTCGCTCCTCCGCCAATCGCTTCGAATGCCGAAGTAATTGGTGTTAGCTGCTCTGGCTTGTGCGATGCGGAAATCAACACGTCTATTGCAGGTGCTGACGCAAGCTCATCCATTTCATGGACCGGACCTGATGGTTTCAGTTCAACGGCTGCAGACCTTACCGGTCTGTGCGCAGGAGATTATGTTCTCTCTGTTGCGGATCCTATCAGCGGTTGCACGTTGGAAGAAACAATTTCGATTGTTGATCCAGGAGTATTGACCGTGAGCATTAACCTTAGCGGCGACTGTGCTTTGGGAACCGTAACTGCATGCGCTGTGGTAACCGGTGGAACTGCTCCAATTGCTTATGACTGGAGTAACGGCGGCAACCTGGATTGTGCGAACGTTACTGCCAGCGGAGATTTGACCGTTACAGTGACAGACGCAAATGGATGTCCTTCTGCTACTGCTACTGAGAATGTACAAGTGCCAACTGCACCATTTGCTATTAATGGCGTGGATACAGATGCCAGCTGCGGTGCATGTAATGGTAACATTGATGTGACTGTAACCGGTGGATCAGCCGGATTTACTTACCAATGGGCAAATGGAGAACAAACCGAAGACTGAATAATTTGTGTGAAGGCTTGTATTCAGTAATTGTAACCGATGCGCTCGGTTGCAGCGATGAACTAAGCTTCAGCATCACTCAATCGGTAGGGCTTGTGGTGACGTTGGATATTACCAATGCACTTTGCGCAGGCGACAGCACTGGGGCGGTAAGCGTTACAACCAATGGCGGTACTCCTGAATTTACCTACTCGTGGACGGATGCTGATGCGAACGTTATCGGCATTGAATCGTCGATTGATGGTCTTCCAGCAGGAGCTTACAACGTAGCGGTTTCGGATGCTTCAGGTTGTGATACAACCGCTGCATTCACCATTGCTGCTCCACAGGCATTGAGCTTGACTATCACGCTGAGTGAATACAGCATTGCAACCAATACGTACAACATTTCAAGTCCGGCTGGTAACAATGGATCTATCGAAGTTGATGTGCAAAACGGCACGCCTGAATACACTTACAACTGGACACCAAACACCATAGCTACAGATGAGCCGAATCCGACAGATTTGATTGCCGGTGAGTACAGTCTTCAGGTAGTGGATGCAAATGGATGTGTGCTCGACACGGTGATTACACTTGTTGATCCGGATGCACTAAAACTCTATACTGCACTTTCACCGAATGGCGATGGATCGAATGACACGTACGTAATTGATGGTGTTCAGGACTGTCCGGACAACCAATTCAAGGTGTTCAACCGATGGGGTAATCTTGTTTACGAAAAAGACAGTTACTTAAACGAATGGTTTGGTCAGGATATGGATGGCAACACCCTTTCGGACGGAACCTATTTCGTAGTATTCGAAGGCTGTGGCTCTAAGTTCAATACTTACGTAGACCTTCGTAGAAACTAATCTGAACGGCAACAAGAACACAATAAAGACAACAACACTATGAAAAAGTATATAATCCTCATAGCTATCGCAATTTCTGCCGTTCGTTTATCGGCGCAGCAGGAGTTGATGATTAGTCAATACATGTTCAACAGCATGGTATTGAACCCGGCCTATGCCGGCACGCACGACTATTGGAGCACGAGTTTGCTTCACAGAAGTCAATGGGTAAAATTCGACAATGCACCACGCACGCAGTTTTTGAGTGCTGATGGCCAGATACTCGGCGGGAAGGCAGGTCTTGGCTTCAACGTGAGCAACGACGCACTGGGTATTACCAATGTTCTAGACCTCAATGCAAACGGAGCAACACACGTAAACCTTGGAAAAGGTAAACTCAGCTTCGGATTGCGCCTTGGTGTATCGCGCTACAGCGCTCAACTCACAGAAGCGGTCATTAAGGACGTGGAAGACCCTGTTTATGCCAACAACATCAACGGAACCATGATTCCACGCGTAGGAGCCGGTTTGTATTACTACCAGAATAACTTCTTCGCCGGACTGTCAATTCCTTCGCTCCTTTCGGTAGATGACAAGATCAGCTACACTTCCACCGGAGTGAACAGCTTTTACCAAAGTCACATTTACATCAATTCAGGAATGGTGTTTACTCCCCTACCCGAGTTGGCCATCAAGCCGAGTGTGCTCGTTAAAGTGCAAGG
>JBILIX010000201.1:0-4651 GCA_044368835.1 Flavobacteriales bacterium
CGTTCACATCGAACGCAGATGAAAATACCGGTGACTTCTCTATGCGTATCATTTGTGGAGTGCCATGTGACTTCCCAATTGCAGATATCTTTGCGGATGCCGACACCATAAAAATTTGCGCGGGTGAATCCGTTGAGTTTTTCGGAGGTAACTCGACATGGACTACTGGTGCTACGCTTGCGAATTTCACATGGGATTTTGGCGATGGCACTACTGATACGGAAACTTGGTCTGTTGTTCAGCACCCGTTCACTGAGCCTGGCGGATACCGCGTGCGCTTGTTTATTGAAGATAGCAATGGTTGCGAGAGTGCAAACATTCCTGAGGTTGTGGTACTCGTTTCCACACCTTTCCAATTCGATTTGACCGTAAGCGACGATTATTTCTGCCTCGGTAACCCGGTGCTAGTCGGAACTGCGGGGTTCGCTAACTCAGGAGGCACCGTGATTGGCGATGAAACGGAGAATGGAAGCTCCCCTACATGGATTGAAGACAATAGTTTGGTGTTCGATAATGGTATCTACATTCCGGATAACCAAGGATGTCTGGAGGCAGAAATTGTGTTCAATCAATTTGGAACGGCTGTGATAGATGATGTTTCTGATTTCAGCAATATCTATTTCAACATGGAACACTCTTTTGTCGGAGATATCACAATCGCCATTATTTGTCCGGATGGCTCTGTGATGAGCATTTTCCCGGAAGCCGGTGGCTCAGGTACTTACCTGGGCGAACCTATTGATTTGGACAACGGTGTGCCTGGAATTGGCTATGATTACTCATTTAGTCCAAATTCTACCGGTGGAAGTTGGATGGATTTTTTGGGTACTGGCGGTGGAACTACTATACCTGCGGGTGATTACGCTCCCGAAGGTTCTTTTACCGATTTGATTGGCTGCCCGTTGAACGGTTCATGGACGCTCGAGGTTTGCGACATTGTTGGTGCCGACGATGGTTATGTTTTTGAATTCGGTATCGTATTCAATGCTTCATTCTATCCAAACGTTCTTCAGTTTACACCAGTCGTAGGAACAGGTTGCGACTCAAGTTATTGGGTGGAGCCAAATGCACTCACGCAGATTGGTCCCGATTGTGACTGGGCAATTTTCGATCCGGCAACTCCCGGCAATTATACCTTTCAATACCGTGTTCTGAACGACTTCGGCTGTGAGTTTACGAAAGAGATTTCCGTAACAGCTGTGGCCCCTCCTGAAGTGAATGCAGAGGATATTCCATTGTGCGTGGGTGCTAATAACCAATTACAGGCAATAATCGAAAATGCTGTAGCCGGCGCTCCATATGCTTATTCGTGGACTCCCGGAACAGGCCTTTCGAGCACTGTAATTGCCGCTCCAACCGTAACCAACCTTACCGAGGAAACTACCTACACAGTTACCGTAACAGCAATCGGCCTTGACAACTGCGAAGGCAGCGATGAAGCGACTGTATCGATTGTGTCGCAGCTGATTACAACCGCATCACCCCAATTTGATTGTGATGCCATTTATCCGGTCCTGTTGAATAGTGTGCCTCAAGTGAATACAGCCGCAGAATTTGATTGGTTTATCGATGGCGATCTGATACCGGGTGAGAACAACGACTCGTTGCTGGTTAGCGAAGATGGGCACTATCTGTTGGTTGTTATCGACGCTGCTTGCAATACCAGAGATTCGATTGATTTCTTTGTAGCACCTCCTCTCATCATCGATGATCGCATCATGCGTCCGTGCACGGAAACACTTCCGGTTGACATCATTATGGAAGATCAGTTGCAAGATGTGCTTTGGTCTTGGGATCACTATGAGAGTAACTCTGATTATAACCAAGGTGAAACTGATTCGCTTGGGTTTTATGGTTTGTCTTCATACAACACCAACATCCCAGGTATCTATGTGATTCATGTGCAGCAAGAGGATTGCACCCAGGAGGGAACAATCGTGCTTCGCTTTGAACCGGAAGAGTGCGTGTTGTTGATTCCAAACATCATGACACCCAATGGCGATGGCGACAACGATACATTCGATGTAACCAGCATTGGTCGTTACCCGAAAAGTACATGTCAGATTTACAACCGTTGGGGTAATCTGGTATTCGAAGATTTAGACTACAATGGCTCATGGAATGCCGATGGAGCTCCGGATGGAGTTTACTACTATGTTGTTGGAGTAAACAAAAACTCAGGTATGGAATACTTCACGGGTGATCTTACCATCGTTCGATAGAGATACAATACTTCGTAAAAGCTGCTCGAAAGGGCAGCTTTTTTTTTGCCCAGCGCCATATTTGCAGCCATATGATGGATGCTATCGATGAATTGGGCAAACTTGCCGCAGTGTTGCGCATTGAGCAGAAGGAAGATTATGCCCTGCATGATGCGTGGCTCAAACAATCGAGTATTCAGGAACGCAAGCGCAACGGTATTACGTGGTTTCCTCTGCGGATTGTAGAAACCGGGTTTGGAATGGGTTCGTATCCTTTTGTGGTTGTTGAGCGAAATCCCGGTGATCGGCTGGAGCATAAATTCCAAAGTGCCGCTCCTGTGAGCTTCTTCTCCGCGGCTGATGGGAATCAAGAACACTCCCTAACCGGCACAATCGGTTATGTGGATGATCAGCGTATGAAAATTTCATTCTTTGTGGATGAGCTGCCAGAGTGGGTGGATGAAGGGAAGCTTGGTGTGAATCTGTTGTTCGACACACGCACCTACGATGAGATGTTCAAGGCACTCAATCAATTAATCAATGTCGAGAAAGGCCGGCTAAAATACCTGCGCGATGTGTTGCTGGGTTATGCGCAACCTGTGGTACGGGCAGCTTCTCCCCGTTTTTCGGCCATTTTAAATGAATCTCAAAATGAGGCCCTGAAGGCTATATGCAGCGCTGAAGATGTAGCTATCGTGCACGGTCCTCCCGGAACCGGTAAGACTACCACGCTCGTTGAATCAATGGCGGAGGTCCTTCGCGAGGAGAAACAAATCATGGTGTGCGCCCCAAGCAATGCTGCAACCGATCATTTGGCGAAGTGCCTTGCCGCTAAGGGGCTTCGGGTGGTGCGAATTGGAAATCTTGCGAAGGTGGAAACCGATAATACAGCGCTCACACTTGATGTGCTCTTGCAAAAGGAAAAGGACTTTAAGCAGATTAGAGAACTTAAAAGACGTGCGCTCGATTTGCGAAAGATGGGGGGTAAATACAAACGTTCGTTTGGAAGGGAAGAGGCAGAACAGCGCAAACTCATTTTTCACGAAGCAAAGCAAATAAGCCGCGAAGCAAGGGAACTGGAATCCTATCTGATACAAAAGGTCCTCGACGATGCACAGGTTATTGCTTGCACACTCATAGGCTCTGCATCGGATTATTTGTCGGGTCGCCGTTTTTCGACTGTCGTCATCGATGAGGCAGGGCAGGGCATTGAGCCTGCTGCGTGGGTGCCAATTCTGAAGGCCGAACGTGTAATCATGGCGGGCGACCCATTTCAATTGCCGCCCACAGTGAAAAGCCAAGAGGCTGCATCAAAAGGGCTTTCTGTTACGCTGTTGGAAAAGGGTATTGCTCGAATTGGTCAGGCTGCACTGTTGAAGGTGCAATACAGAATGCACGAGTCGATCATGGCATTTTCGAATCGCAAGTTTTATAAGAACGAACTAGAGGCGCATTCTTCTGTCGCTCAACGATTACTAGGAAATTCACTGCCACTTGAGTTTGTTGATACTGCCGGCTGCGGCTTTGAAGAGCAGGCAGGCGAAGAAGGAGAATCGCGTTGCAACCCGGAGGAGGTAGGCATACTTCGCAAACATTTTGATCAGTTGAAGCAGGACCAGAGCGGTACATGGAGCGTTGCCGTTATTTCACCGTATCGCGCGCAGGTGGAGTTGCTTCAGCGCGAATTTTCAGGAGCAGAAGGTGTAGCTGTAAATACAATCGATTCGTTTCAGGGGCAAGAACGCGATGTTGTTTATCTGAGCCTGGTGCGAAGCAACGACAAAGGCGAAATTGGCTTTCTGCGCGATTACAGGCGCATGAACGTAGCCATGACGCGTGCTCGCATGAAGCTGGTAATTATTGGCGACAGTGCTACGTTGGGCAATGATCGGTTTTTCGCTGAATTCTTGGAATATGCAGAGTCCATAGGCGGTTACAGAACCGCTTGGGAATTCATGTATTGAGTTATTTCTTCGTTGCTCGTTTTTCGAGCATCGGTACAAAGGAAAAATCGCCGTGATAGCTGCTGGTGAATGTGCCGTCGTCTTGTTCCTGCACTACCATCATTTTTTGCACCTCTCCATCTCCAAATGGCATCACTAGAATGCCGCCCGGTTTCAATTGCATGAGCAGCTCATCGGGTAATTTGGGCACAGCACATGTAAAAAGGATGCGGTCAAACGGTGCAAAGGCAGGCAGACCTTTAAAGCCATCGCCGTAACTAAGAAAAGGCTTATAGCCCATTTTTTCCAGCAAGGCTTTAGCGTTTCTATGAAGCGCCGGTTGACGTTCAATGGAATACACTTTCGCTCCCATTTCGCAAAGCACGGCGCACTGAAAGCCACTGCCCGTTCCAATTTCCAGGACCTTCATGCCAGGTTCTATTTGCAATAGGCTCGACTGCAAACCCACCGTGTACGGGTGAGAAATGGTTTGATCATCTCCAATCT